>NZ_JBEYFP010000239.1:0-8366 GCF_040634455.1 Kitasatospora sp. NPDC007106 | reverse complement strand
GGGCGCCCCCCCCCCCGGCGCCCCCCCTCCGGCGGTTCGCTGCTGCTGTCGCTGCTGCGGGTGCGGCTGGGCCGCGAGGCTCAGCTGAAGGAGTCGCCGCAGGCGCAGGAGCCGGTGGCGTTCGGGTTGTCGATCGTGAAGCCCTGCTTCTCGATGGTGTCGACGAAGTCCACGGTGGCGCCGCCCAGGTACGGGGCGCTCATGCGGTCGGTGACGACCTTCACGCCGCCGAAGTCCTTGACGACGTCGCCGTCCAGCGAACGCTCGTCGAAGAACAGCTGGTAGCGCAGGCCGGAGCAGCCGCCCGGCTGCACGGCGACGCGCAGCGCGAGGTCGTCGCGGCCCTCCTGCTCGAGCAGGCCCTTGACCTTGGCCGCGGCGGCGTCGGTGAGGAGGATGCCACTCTCGACAGTGGTCTCGTCCTGGACGGTCATGCTTACTCCCGGTCTGTGACGACAGTGTGCCGCCAGTGCCAACCGGCGGCCGCCCGGATTCATTTCCGGTCGGTGGTGATTCCGGGAGACGTTTTCGCCGCCCGCACCTCTACGTCTCCCATGCTCGCACACCGGCGGTGCGTGCTCGGCGTCCGATCTCGGCAAACCGCCCTCGGCGGGTCCGGCGGCGGGCCAGGATGAGATGCGTGATCATTCGGCCGGTCAGGGACAGTGCCGCGGACGCCGCCGCCGTGCGGGAGGTGGCCGCGGCGGCCTTCGGACGGCCGGACACCGCGCGGCGGGACGGGACGGCGGTGCCGGACGCCCGCGCCGTCCGGCACGAGGCGCGGACCCGGCACCTGGTGCGGACCGACCCGCAGGGGTGCTGGGTCGCCGAGGACGGCGGACGGGCTGTGGGGGCCGCGCTGTCGCTGCGGCGCGAAGGGCTGTGGCTGCTCGCCCTGCTGGTGGTCGACCCGGCACTGCAGGGCAAGGGCGTCGGACGGCTGCTGCTGCAGCGGGCGGCCGCGCACGGGCGGGGCTGCCTGCGGGGCATGCTGTGCGCCTCGCCGTCGCCGGCCGCGGCACGGCGGTACCGGCTGAGCGGGTTCACCCTGCACCCGGCGATGCAACTGCGGGGGCCGGTCGACCGGGCCGGACTGCAGGACCCGGGCGACATCCCGGTGCACCCCGGAGGACCGGGGCAACTGCACCTGCTGGACTCGGTGGACCGGCGGCTGCGGGGCGCCGCGCACGGGCCCGACCACGGCTTCATGCTGGCCCACTTCGAGGAACTGCTGGTGGCGGACTCGCTGGCGGGCAGCGGCTACTGCTACCGGGACGGCGGCGAGGTGAAGCTGCTGGCGGCGACGTCGAAGCGGATCGCGGTGCGGCTGCTGCGGGAGGCGTTGGCGCGGGTCCCGGAGGGGACGGACGCGCTGGTGGAGCACCTCACCGCCGACCAGGAGTGGGCGGTCGACGTCGGCCTGGAGGTGGGGCTCACGGTCGGCACCCGCGGCTACGTGGCCCTCCGCGGCATGCGCCCCCCGGTGCCGTACCTCCCCGACGGGGCGTTCCTGTAGGACGCCCGGGGGCGCGGGGAACTGCGCAGGTCCGGGGAAGCAAGACAGGGGCGCGGGGAACTGCGCAATTCGGATGTGGGCCACCGTACGGATCCGGGGTGAGCCCGAAATCGGTCCGATGCCCAGCCCCGGACTGCGCAGTTCCCCGCGCCCCTGTCTTGCCTTGCCCCCGAGTTGCGCAGTTCCCCGCGCCCCTGACGTGCGTCCCCCTACTCCATGGTGGAGAGGATCTCCTTGACCATGTCGAGGGTGGTGCCGGGGTGGAGGAAGGCGAAGCGGGCGACGGTCTCGCCGTCCCAGCCGGTGGGGGTGACGAAGCCGATCTGGTCGGCGAGGAGCTGCTGGGACCAGCGGTAGTAGTCCTCGCGGGTCCAGCCGGTGCGGCGGAAGCAGACGGCGGAGAGCTGCGGGTCGTGCAGCAGTTCCAGGTGGTCGGTGTCGCGGATCAGCTGCGCGGTGTCCCGGGCCAGCGTCAGGCCGGTCTCGATGGCGTCGGTGTAGGCCTGGGTGCCGTGGACGGCGAGGGAGAACCAGAGCGGCAGGCCGCGGGCGCGGCGGGTGAGGTGGTACGCGTAGTCGGTGGGGTTCCACTCGTCGCCCTCGGTGTGCAGGACGTCGAGGTAGGAGGCGTCCTGGGTGTGGACGGCGCGGGCGAGCTGCGGGTTGCGGTAGAGCAGGGCGGCGCAGTCGAACGGCGCGAAGAGCCACTTGTGCGGGTCGACGACGAAGGAGTCGGCGTGCTCGATGCCGTTGTAGCGCTCGCGGACGGAGGGGGCGAACAGCCCGGCGCCGCCGTACGCGCCGTCGACGTGGAACCAGAGGCCGTGCTCGCGGGTGACCTCGGAGAGGCCGGCGAGGTCGTCGACGATGCCCTCGTTGGTGGTGCCGGCGGTGCCGACGACCGCGATGACGGTCTCCGGGTTCGGGTCGGCGGCGAGGGCGGCGCGCAGCGCCTCGCCGGTGAAGCGGCGGTCCACGGTCGGGACGACGAACGCCTCGACGCCGATGATGTTGAAGGTGTTCTTGACCGAGGAGTGGACCTGGTCGGCGACGGCGATCCGCAGCCGGGCCTCGGGGCCGACGCCCAGCTTGCGGCGGGCGGTGTCGCGGGCGACGACGAGCGCGGAGAGGTTGCCGGCGGAGCCGCCGGAGACGAAGGTGCCGCCGGCGGAGGCGGGGAGTCCGGCGCGGTCCGCTATCAGACGCAGCACCTGGTTCTCGGCGGCGATGGCGCCGGCGGCCTCCAGCCAGGAGATGCCCTGGAGGGAGGCGCAGGAGACGACCATGTCGAAGAGGAGGGCGGCCTTGGTGGGGGCGCAGGGGATGAAGGAGAGGTAGCGCGGGCTGTCGGCGGAGATGACGGCGCGGGAGAGCTCGTGGTCGTAGAGCTTGAGGACGTCACCGGGGTCGTTGCCGTGCTCGTTGAGCAGACCGGCGAGGTGGGTGCGAAGGTGCTCTCCGTCGCCGGGGTGGTCGAGGGGGACGGGGTTGTACTGCAGCCGCTCGCGCATGTAGTCGAAGACGAGGTCGACCAGCTGGTTGTCGGGCTGGTGCATGCGGTCGGCGGCTGCGGACACGGTGGTCCCTCTCGTTCTGGCTGCGGGGTGCGGCGGGCCGGTACGGGTGGGGTTCCTGGGGCGTACCGGACACGATCAGCGTAGGCAGCGGCGCTCGGTCGGCGCGCGTCGGAACGGGGCCGCGCAAGCAGGTTTCGTGCGTGTTCGACGGGGGTGGCGCAGCTTTCCTGCGTGACGTGCCGGGGGGGTGCCGGGCCCGGTGCGGAGCGGTCAGCCGATGAGGCGGGAGAGGACGACGGAGCTGCGGCTGCGCTGGACGCCGGGCTCCTTGCGGATGCGTTCG
This sequence comes from Kitasatospora sp. NPDC007106, assembly GCF_040634455.1. Classification (NCBI taxonomy): domain Bacteria; kingdom Bacillati; phylum Actinomycetota; class Actinomycetes; order Kitasatosporales; family Streptomycetaceae; genus Kitasatospora; species Kitasatospora sp. NPDC007106. The sequence goes on along the minus strand of NZ_JBEYFP010000239.1, from coordinate 4,990 downwards.
ATGACGGCTTCGAGGTGCCGGGTGTCGGCGGCGCGGAGGTGGACGAGGGCGTCGGGGTCGCCGGTGACCGTCCAGGCGGCGGCGACCTCGGGGAACTGGCGGAGGCTGGCGAGGAGTTCCTCGGGGCTGGTGCGTTCGCGGCAGTAGATCTCGACGAAGGCCTCGGTCCGCCAGCCGAGCAGGGCGGGGTCGAGGACGACGGTGAAGCCGCGGACGACGCCGCGGGCGCGGAGCCGGTCGATGCGGCGGCGGACGGCGGTGGCGGAGAGGTTGGCGAGCAGGCCGATCTCGGCGTAGGAGGCGCGGCCGTCCTTGCTGAGGTGTTCGAGCAGGAGCCGGTCGGTGTCGTCGAGCGGCGCCCCGCCCGGGTCCGTGGGTCGGTGCGTGCTCATGGCTGCGGGCTCCACTGGTGGTGCGTGTGAGGGCGGTGTGGCCGTCGGGGTGGGACGGCGCACCGCCCCATTCTGGCGGACTCCTGCGGTCAGTCCACCAGCAGCACGATCTTGCCGCGGGTGCGGCCCTCGGCGTTGAGTGCCTGGGCGGAGGCGGCCTGGGAGAGCGGGAAGGTGGAGGCGACCGGGACGCGGAGCTTCCCGGCGTCGGCGAGGCGGCCGAGTTCGGCGAGGTCGGCGGCGTCGGGGCGGACCCAGACGTAGTGGCCGCCGCGGGCGGCGACGCCGTAGTCGGTGATCGAGGCGATGCAGGAGGGGTCGCGGACGAGCTGGGCGGAGACCTCGACGGCGTCGCCGCCGATCAGGTCGAGGGCGGCGTCGACGCCGTCGGGGGCGATCGCGCGGACGCGGTCGACCAGGCCCTCGCCGTACGCGACCGGTTCGGCGCCGAGTTCGCGCAGGTAGGCGTGGTTGCGTTCGCCGGCGGTGCCGATGACCCGGGCGCCGTGGGCGGTGGCGATCTGGACGGCGAGGCTGCCGACGCCGCCGGCCGCGGCGTGCACCAGGACGGTCTGGCCGGCGCGGATCCGCAGCGCCTTGACGAGGGCCTGGTGGGCGGTGAGGCCGGCGAGCGGGAGGCCGCCGGCCTGGGCCCAGTCGAGCGAGGCGGGTTTGCGGGCGAGGGTGCGGACGGGGGCGGCGACGAGCTGGGCGTAGGTGCCGTGTTCGGCGGAGTCCTTGCGGACGTAGCCGACGACCTCGTCGCCGGGGGCGAACTCGGTGACGCCGCCGCCGACGGCCTGGACGACGCCGGCCAGGTCCCAGCCCATGATCAGCGGGAAGTGGACGTCCATGATGCCGTCGAGGTGGCCCTCGCGGAGCTTCCAGTCGACCGGGTTGACGCCGGCGGCCTTCACCCGCACCAGGACGGAGTCGGGGCCGACCTTGGGGTCGGGCACGTCGGTGTACTCGACGACGTCGGGGCCGCCGTACTGCCTGATCACAATGGCCTTCATGCTCCAAGACAACGCGATCGCGGCCGGATATCGGTTCGGCCACGCCGGGAAGGCTCCGATCCGGAGAGCGGTTCTCGTCACATCGACAGAACGTCCATCGTCAGAGTGACGCTAACGGGTTATCATAGATAGCGTCAGATAGACGAGAAGGCCCCGCGGTACCACCGCAGCTCGGCAGGGGCCGGAAGATCGGCCGCACAGGAGGGCACCCGCCCGTGACCACCACCACCGAGACCTACGGCGTCGACCCCTCTCCGACGCCCCTGGCGCTGCTGCTGCTCGGCCGCGAGGCCGACCCCGCGAGCGAGCGCGGCGTCGAGTGCCCGGGCGACCTGCCCGCCGCCTCCGACCCGGACCTGGTCGCGCGGGCCCGCGCCGCCAAGGAGGCGCTCGGCGACCGGGTGTTCATCCTGGGCCACCACTACCAGCGCGACGAGGTCATCGAGTTCGCCGACGTGACGGGCGACTCCTTCAAGCTGGCCCGCGACGCGGCGGCCCGCCCGGAGGCCGAGTACATCGTCTTCTGCGGCGTGCACTTCATGGCCGAGTCGGCGGACATCCTCACCACCGACGCCCAGCAGGTCGTGCTGCCGGACCTCGCCGCGGGCTGCTCGATGGCCGACATGGCCACCGCCGAGCAGGTCGCCGAGTGCTGGGACGTGCTCACCGACGCCGGGATCGCCGACGTGACCGTGCCGGTCTCGTACATGAACTCCTCGGCCGACATCAAGGCCTTCACCGGCCGGCACGGCGGCACCATCTGCACCTCCTCCAACGCGAAGCGGGCGCTGGAGTGGGCCTTCGAGCAGGGCCAGAAGGTGCTGTTCCTGCCGGACCAGCACCTGGGGCGCAACACCGCCGTCCTGGAGATGGGCTTCTCGCTGGACGACTGCGTCCTCTACAACCCGCACAAGCCCAACGGCGGCCTGACCGCCGAGCAGCTGCGGAACGCGAAGATGATCCTCTGGCGCGGCCACTGCTCGGTGCACGGCCGTTTCAACCTGGACTCGGTGAACGAGGTCCGCGAGCGGATCCCCGGCGTCACCGTGCTGGTGCACCCGGAGTGCAAGCACGAGGTCGTCACCGCGGCCGACATGGTGGGCTCGACCGAGTACATCATCAAGGCGCTGGACGCCGCCGAGCCCGGCTCCAAGTGGGCCATCGGCACCGAGCTGAACCTGGTGCGCCGGCTCGCCAAGGCCCACCCGGACAAGGAGGTCGTCTTCCTCGACCGCACGGTCTGCTTCTGCTCGACCATGAACCGGATCGACCTGCCGCACCTGGTGTGGGCACTGGAGTCGCTGGTCGAGGGCCGGGTGCCGAACGTGATCACGGTCGACCCGGAGACCGAGAAGTACGCCAAGGCGGCGCTGGACCGGATGCTGGCCCTGCCGTAACGTTCCGCCGCGCCGCCGGCGGGCGGCGCGCAGCACGCCGAAGGGCGGGCACCCCGTGGGGTGCCCGCCCTTCGGTGTCACGAGACCTAATTCGGCAGGCCGGGGATCAGGCCGTCGCCCTCGGTCCGCAGCATCTCGCGGACCTCGTCGATGGTCGCCTCCGCGTCCGGGAGGATCAGGTCGGACGGCTCCAGGGACTCGTCCGGCAGCGGGCTGCCGAACTCCTTGACCGCGCCCAGCAGCGCGTCCAGCGCGGCCTTGAAACGCCCGCCGTCACCCGACTCCACTGCCTTGAGCAGTTCGTCGTCCAGCTCGTTGAGCCGGTTCAGGTGGCTCTCGCCGACCTGGAACTGCCCCTCACCCATGACCCTCATGATCATGCCGGCGCGTCTCCCTGTCCGGTTCGTGGTGCTGTCCGGTTGCTACTTGTTGTAGTTGATCTTGGACGAGTCCTGCTGGCCCTGCTCGATGGCCTGCGGAGCGGCGGCGGGAGAGCCGCCGGTCAGCTCGGCCTTCATCCGGGCCAGCTCCAGCTCGACGTCGCTGCCGCCGGCCACCCGCTCCAGCTCGGCCTCGATGTCGTCCTTGCGGCCGAGGCCGCTGGCGTCGTCGAGCGCACCGGAGGCGAGCAGCTCGTCGATCGCGCCGGCCCGCGCCTGCATCTGCGCGGTCTTGTCCTCGGCCCGCTGGATCGCCAGGCCCACGTCGCCCATCTCCTCGGAGATGCCGGAGAAGGACTCGGCGATCCGGGTCTGCGCCTGGGCGGCCGTGTACGTCGCCTTGATGGTCTCCTTCTTGGTACGGAAGGCGTCCACCTTGGCCTGCAGCCGCTGGGAGGCGAGCGTGAGCTTCTCCTCCTCGGCCTGCAGCTGCTGGTACTGGGTCTCCAGGTCGGTGATCTGGGACTGCAGGTTCGCCTTGCGGGTGAGCGCCTCGCGGGCGAGGTCCTCACGGCCCAGCGAGAGCGCCTTGCGGCCCTGGTCCTCGTACTTCGCGGACTGCTGCTGCAGCTGCGTCAGCTGCAGCTCCAGGCGCTTGCGCGAGGTGGCCACGTCGGCGACGCCGCGGCGCACCTTCTGCAGCAGCTCCAGCTGCTTCTGGTACGAGTAGTCGAGCGTCTCCCGCGGGTCCTCCGCACGGTCCAGTGCCTTGTTGGCCTTGGAGCGGAAGATCAGCCCCATACGCTTCATGATTCCGTCGCTCATGGGCCTCGGGTGCCCCCTTCTACGGGCCTGCGAATTCCGTCTCGTAACACGTCGAGTCTATGTGCAGCGAGCTGGTCGCCGCAGTGCACGAGCTGCAACAAGACTGCTACAGCCGCACACTGCCGGTCATCGTTCCTGGGGTGGAGCCGACCCTGAGACCATGATCCGCCCCGCGGAGGGCCCCCCGTACGGGACACGCCGCCCGATCGATATCCGTTCGTGCCGACGCTCACTGCGGAAAGCACCCGGCCAGCACGTACGCTGGGGGTGTGTTCCGACGCCGTGATGAAGCCTCCTCCGCCGCGACCGCGCTGGCCGAGCAGGACGAGAAGACCCCCCGCGACCCGCAGGCCAAGAAGGGCCGCCCGACGCCGAAGCGCAGCGAGGCCGAGGCCAGCCGGCGGACCCGGGTGACCGTGCCCAAGGACCGCAAGGAGGCCGCCCGGCAGTCCCGCGAGCGGATGCGCTCCGAGCGCGAGAAGCAGCGCACCGCCCTGCTGGAGGGCGACGAGCGCGCCCTGCCGGCGCGCGACAAGGGCCCGGTGCGGCGCTTCGCCCGCGACTTCGTCGACTCCCGCTGGTCGCTCGCCGAGTTCTTCCTGCCGTACGCCGTGGTGGTGCTGGTGCTCAGCATCGTCAAGGTGCCGGCCCTGCAGCTGCTCTCCACGCTGCTCTTCGTGGTCTTCTTCGTCCTGGTGATCCTGGACTTCGCCCGGCTCGGCCTCGGCCTGCGCAAGGCCCTGCGCGAGCGCTTCCCGAACGAGAACACCCGCGGCGCCGTCCCCTACGGCCTGATGCGCACCCTGCAGATGCGCCGACTGCGGCTGCCCAAGCCGAAGGTGAAGCGGGGCGAGCGGCCCTGACCGCGGAGCCGGTCCCGCCGGCCTGGGCCCTGCCGGTGCAGCCGGACCAGCCCGGGTTGTACGCGCTGCCCGGGCAGGGCGCCGGCGGCCACGACCGGCTGCCGGCCGTCGGCGGAG
>NZ_JBEYFP010000238.1:0-8382 GCF_040634455.1 Kitasatospora sp. NPDC007106 | reverse complement strand
GCCGCGCAGCAGGCTGCGGCCGACCGCGGCCCGGGCACCGAGCGAGCGCCAGGCGTACGCCCGGTGGGCGAGCGCCTGGTTGAGGCTCCAGCCGACCAGGGCGGTCAGCGCGAGGGCGCTGCCGGCGCCGCCGGACTGCAGGAACCGTGCGGTCGGCAGGTAGGCGAGGCCGGGCAGGGCGAACAGCAGGCCGCGCAGCACGGTGCGCAGCGGGTCGGCCTGCCAGGGGTCGTGCGGCTCCGGTGGCGCGGTGTGGCGCCGCTCGGTGCGGGCGAAGAGCTCCTCCGCGATGGAGAAGGAGTCGGTGCGGCCGTAGCGGACGGCGGCCTGTTCGTCCGTCAGTCCGTCGGACTCCAGGACGGCGGCGATCTCGAAGGGGTGGACGGCGCGGGCGCAGACGTCGGCGAGCCGCTCGGCGAGTTCGTCCAGCGGGTCCTCGGGCAGCGGCACGGGCTCCGCGGCGCCGCGTCCGGCGGCACCGGGCTCGACGATCCGCAGGGCGAGCGTCTCGTCGGGGTTGCGGAGGGTGCCTGCGGCCTTGCCGGTGAGCTCCTCGGGCGGCGGGACGCGCAGGGCGAGCGTCTCGTCCGGCTTCGCGGCCTTCTTGCGGCGGGCCGGCGGCAGGTGCAGGACGACGGTGTCCTCGGGGCGCGGCCCGTCCTCGGAGAGGTTCAGCAGGGTGCTCATCCGGCGGCTCCGACGGCCGAGCGGGCGGCACCGGCGGCGGCCTCCGCCGCCTCGCGCTGGGCGGGCGTCCACCAGTCGAACGGGCCGTCGTCGCGGGCCGTGCGGAAGCGGTCGCGGCGGTCGAGTTCGCTGTAGATGTCGCGGAAGGAGTCGATGGTCTGGCGGAGGGTGAACTGCTCGATGACGCGCATCCGGGCGCCGCGGCCCATCTCGGCGCGGCGGTCGGCGTCGCGGAGCAGTTCGAGCGCGGCCTTCGCCATCGCCTCGGGCTCGCGCGGCGGGACGACCAGCCCGGTGTCGCCGACGGCCTCGCGGACGCCGCCGACGTCGGTGGAGACGGTGGCCCGGCCGCAGGACATCGCCTCGATGAGGGTGAACGGGAAGCCCTCGCTGATGCTGGACAGCATGACGACGTTGCCCGCCGCGTAGGCGTCGCGGATGTCGTCGACGCGGCCCTCGAAGACCACGGCGTCGCCGATGCCGAGTTCGGCGGCGAGGGCCTCGCAGCGCTCCCGGTAGGCGGCGCCGCCGGCGGGGGTGCCGCCGAAGAGCCGCAGCCGGGCGCCGGGTATCTCGGCGCGGACGATGCCGAAGGCCCGGATCAGCGTCTCCAGGTCCTTGATCGGGTCGACCCGGCCGGCCCAGCTGAGGGTGGGCACCTCCGGCTCGGGGCCGGCGGGCGGGAAGGCCTCCGGGTCGACGCCGTTGTAGACGGTGCGGATGCGCTCGGCGGGGGTGCCGGCGCGCTCCTCCCAACGGCGGTTGTAGCGGTTGCCGGGGGTGACCAGGGCGGCCCGTGCGTAGCTCTCGACGGCGAGCATCCGGTAGAAGCCCAGGACGAGCGCCTTGACCGGCCAGGCGTAGCCGGTGCCGTAGCCGAGATAGCGCTCGCGCAGGTAGATGCCGTGCTCGGTGAGCAGGAACGGGGTGCCGTGCAGGTGGTTGCCGACCAGGCCGGGCAGCGCGGCGAGGCCGCCGCTGACGGCGTGCAGCACGCCGCCGGGCTTGGGGTGCGCGGCGAGGGGGCGCAGCGCGTGCTCCAGGAGCTCGGTGGCGGTGAGGGCGTCGTGCAGGCTGGGCTTGGCGGCGGCGGTGGCGAGGTGGGGGCGGTTCCAGACGTCGGCGAGGACCCGCAGGGCGGCCTCGGAGCGCAGCGCGGGGCTGAGCCGGCCGGCCCGGGCGTGGTCGGCGAGGACGTACAGCTCGGGGCCGAAGGCCTCCTCCTCGGCGGGGTCGAGCAGGGAGAGCAGGAAGCGCTCGTAGCCGGTGAGGAAGGCGCGCATGGCGGCGCCCCTGGGTGCCTGGCCCGGTGGGGCGGGGCCCCAGAGCGGGACGGCGCGGACGTCGGTCACGTGGCCGGGGAGGTCCCAGGAGAGGGGCTGCCCGGCGGTGCCGGTGATCGCGATGACCCGGAACTCGATCTCCGGCATGCCGGTGACGAGCTGGTCGCACCAGACGCTGACGCCGCCGTGGCTGTGCGGGTAGGTGCCCTCGGTGAGCATGGTCACGCGGGTGCCGACCAGGTGCGCCAGGTCGGCCGGGCGTGCCGCGCCCGGCGCGTCGGGCTCGGTCCCGGCCGCGGGCACGGCGTGCAGACGTGTGTTCATGGATTCCCCCCCAGGAAATCCCGCCCCCGGGCTGGCGGGCGGTGGTGGTGCGCGTGGTGCTGGCCGGTGCCCCGGGCCGGGGAGGGTCGCTCCCCGGCCCGGGGCGTTCGGCGGCGGTCGCCGTCCGGTCGGATCAGCGGGTGCTGCGGGTGCCGCCCTTCGTCGCGGTCGACTTGGGCGCGGCCGCCGTGCTGCTCTTGGCGGTGGTGCTGCTCGTGGTGGTGCTCTTGGCGGTGGTGCTCTTGGTGGTGCTCTTGGAGGTGAGCTTGTTGAGCGTGGTGCCGCTCGCGGTCGGGCCGGCCGGGACGGGCGTCTTGACACCCTTCGGCACGGGCAGGCTGGCGACCGTCTGCGCGATGACCGTGCGGACGGTCTTGAGGCCCGCCGCGGGCACCTCGGCGCCGGGGAGCTTCAGGGTGACGGCGGTCTGCATGAGGCCGGGGCCGGCCCAGCCGGACAGCTGCCCGGCGTAGGCGGAGCCGAACGCGGTGGTGCCGATCAGCTGCTTCTGGACGGTGCCGGTGGGCATGGTGGCCTCGGCGAGGACGCCCGACGGCGCGCTGATGGTGACGGTGTCGCCGACCCGGTAGGCGGTGACCTGGCCGGTGTCGACGGCGTTCTTCCACTGCGCGCGGCGCTGCAGCTCGACGCCGATGTCCTTCTGGCGGAGGTTCACCAGCGGGGTGTTGGAGGCGTACAGCCCGTCGTACTCGGAGAGGATGCGCTCCATCACCGGGTAGGCGATGCGGTCCTCGGCGTAGTTCGACTGGTGCACGAAGTGCGGCCGCGGGTCGTTGTTGATCGCCCGGTTGACGGCCAGTCGGGCCTCCAGCGGGACGATGTAGTCGGTGTAGCCGGTGTTCACGTCCAGCGGGGTGGGCAGGCAGGTGCTGGTGGCCGGGTTGTCCTCGCAGATGCCGCTGCCGCCCTGCGCGCGGGAGGTGTAGATCCAGTTGTACTCGTCCACCTCCTCGACCGTCTTCGCCGCGTTGTAGAACACGTTCAGCGGGTAGCGCGGGATGGTGAGGGCGTCGCCGACCTCGCGCTGCTCGTGCTCGCGGGAGGCGTCGCTGGCCAGCCAGCGGGTGCCGGTGTTGTCCACGGACGGGGCGAGGTACGGGTTGTCGGTGGGCTGCTGCGGGTTGGTGACGAGGCCGGAGTGCTCACCGGTCACCAGCTCGGTGTTGTCCACGTTGGTGAGGCCGTTGTTCGCCGCCCAGGTGCGGTTGTTGGTGATCTGGGAGGTGATGTCGGCCTGGCTGGTCCACACCGTCTGGCCGCTGGCGTTGGTGGTGCAGCGCCACGGCACCACGGTGGTGTCCTGCACGCAGCCGAGGAACTGGTGCTGGTAGGTGTGGTTGATCCAGCGGTAGGCGGACTGGTCGGCGATCAGCTGGGCGGCCAGCGGGTCGGTGCCGTTGCCGTCGGCCTTGAAGTCCTCCGAGCCGCCGCCGTTGTACGCCAGGTCGACCTTGAAGTTGTGGGTCTGCTGCCACTGCTTCAGGTACTGGGCGTCGGCGACCGACATCCGGCTGGGGTGCTCCTCCGGGTTGCTGCCGGGCGGGCAGGTCACGTCGCCGGGGGTGCACTTGAGGACGGTGTCCCAGCGGTCGTCCGACATGAAGACGTCGTCGACGTGCAGGGCGAAGTAGTTGCGGTCGTAGCCGAGGTGGATGCCCTCGGTGGCCCACTCGACGATGCCGCGGGCGAGCTGCCGGTACTGCCGCTGGTAGGCGTTGTAGACGAAGGTGACGACCAGTTCGCGGCGACCGTCGTGCGCGTACTCGCCGACCAGCGAACCGCGGGTGTCGGTGCCGGGGATCGGCGCCTCCACGTACGGGGTGAAGGTGGCGCCGGCGGCCTGCTGGGCGAGCGGGGTGGCGATGTAGCCGTAGCTCTCCGACACGGACGGCGAGTTGTCCTCGAAGGTGATGCCGCCCTCGAGGTAGCCGAACGGCCCGGACTTGCCGGCGGTGGTCACCTGGGCCTGGACGCCGTCCAGGGTGCCGGCGTAGGCGCCGGGCAGGGTGCCCCAGTTGAGGCCGACGCTCGCACCGGCGTAGGTGTAGGCGTCGACCTGGCGGATGCCGAACTGCGCCTCGTAGGAGGCGAGCGCGGTGAGCTCGGCGGCGCTGAGGCCGGCCGGGCTCTCGCTGGGCATCACCACGGCCTGGAACTTGGCCCGCGGCGCGCCGTTCAGGGTGTCGCTGAGGAAGCCGGCGGCGATGGTCGGACGGCCCGCCGCGGCGAGGTCGATCCGGGTGTACGGCACGCCGGTGCTGTCGAGCTCGGCCACGATCGCGCCGACGGCCGGTCCGCCGTCGTCGACGACCAGCAGCCGCAGGTCGATCCTGGGAGTCGTGGCCGCGTACGCGCCGGGCATCGGCGCCAGCGTCATGACGAGGCCCGCCACCGTGCAGGCAGCGGCAATTCGGGCTCTACGCCCCATGAGGTGTCCCTCCCCCTCGGACGGCGCGCGGGTCGCGCGGAGAGTCGCCGTCCGGATCGTGCGATGTGCGAGTGCGCATTGCGGTGTACGTGTGGTCACCAAAAACGCGGCGCTCAAGGGCGCCGCGCAACGTCATCCCCCGCCGCACATCGTATGACCATCGGCCCCGGTCGCATCCACCGAATCACCCAGGAGAGTGCAAAGTTGTCGAATAATCAGCACATAGGTCATTTGCCATTTCACACGTACCCACCCCGTGCGCCCCCCGCGCTCCCCACTCAGCAAACTCCCAGGTGACCGGCGGGTAGACCGCATCCCTTGCGAGCCCCGCGACCTGGGAACCGTACCGTGCGGGAGCCGTCCGTGCACCTGATCCATTCTCAGGAATGGTCCAGGATCCGCCGAGGAGCCACCTCGCCCGCCTCTCGGGCCTCACAAAGGGAGGGTGACGTTCCGCTACCGACGGCGCGTCAGAAGCGGAACCCGGTTGCGCCACCGGTACGGTTCTGTGACGAGACCGCGACAGTGCATGGGAAGGCCACGTCCATGACACCGTGCTCCCCCTCCGCCGGCTGCTCCTGCTCCCCCCGGGACCTCGCCGAGCAGGCCCGCGCCTGGTCGCTGCCCCGGCACCGGCGGCCCACCCCGGCCGGGACGGGCCAGGTGATCGACAGCTTCCTGTCCTGGTGGGGCCGCGCCCGCCGCGCCGACCTGCGCTAGCGCCCGCGGCAAGACCTCCGGTGAGGACCTCCGGCGGGAGCGGGCCGAGATTCTTCGGGGAATCCCGGCCCGGCCTGTCGAAATCGCGCCGCCGGCTTCTACCCACCTGTGACGGCGCCCCGCCCGGGGCCGCCCGCACGGCGAGGAGAGAACGATGAAGTACATGCTGCTGATGCAGTTCAGCGCCCGGAACACCGACTTCCCGGCGATCACCGAGTGGGCCGAGGAGGACGTGCAGGCGCACATCGCCTTCATGGCCGCCACTAACGAGAAGCTGGTCGCCGACGGCGAGTTCGTGGACGGCCAGGGCCTGGCCTTCCCGGACACCGCGAAGATCGTCCGTGCCTCGGGCACCGGCGGCCCGCTGGTCACCGAGGGCCCCTTCCCGGAGACCAAGGAGTTCCTGGCCGGCTACTGGATCGTCGACTGCGAGAGCGAGGGGCGGGCGATCGAGATCGCCGCACACGCCTCCTCCGCGCCCGGCCCCGGCGGCGAGCCGCTGAACATGGCGATCGAGGTGCGCCAGGTGATGGCCGCCCCGCCCGCGGAGCTCTGACCTGACCGGCACCGGCACCGGCCCTTCCGTCGACGACCTGCTGCGCGACCTCGCGCCGCGGGTCGTCGGCGTGCTCACCCGGCGGTACGGCGACTTCTACGCCGCCGAGGACGCCGTCCAGGAGGCCCTGCTCGCGGCCGCCGTCCAGTGGCCCGAGCAGGGCCTGCCGCACCACCCGCGGGCCTGGCTCGTCCAGGTCGCCGCCCGCCGGATGACCGAACAGGTCCGCAGCGAGACCGCCCGCCGCCGGCGCGAGGAGACCGTCGCCGCCCGCGAGCCGGACGACCGCCGCACCGCACCGGCCGCCGACGAGGACGGCGGCGCCGACCGGGACGACTCGCTCACCGTCCTCTTCCTCTGCTGCCACCCCGTGCTGTCGCCGGCCGCCGCCGTCGCGCTCACCCTCCGCTCGGTGGGCGGGCTGACCACCGCCGAGATCGCCCGCGCCTTCATGGTGCCGGAGGCCACCATGGGCCAGCGGATCAGCCGTGCCAAGCAGCGGATCAAGGCCTCCGGCGTGCCGTTCTCGATGCCCGCCGCCGAGGAGCTGCCGCACCGCCTGGACCTGGTCCTGCACGTGCTGTACCTGGTGTTCAACGAGGGCTACGCCGTCAGCGGCGGACCGGACCTGCAGCGCACCGACCTGTCGCGCGAGGCGATCCGGCTCGCCCGGTCCCTGCACCGCGCCGTCCCCGACAGCAGCGAGGCCGCCGGACTGCTCGCCCTGATGCTACTCACCCACGCCCGCAGCGCCGCCCGCACCGGGCCGGACGGCGAACTCGTCCCGCTCGCCGAGCAGGACCGCGGCCGCTGGGACGCCGCGGCCGTCGCCGAGGGCACCGCGCTGATCACCGCCACCCTGCCGCGCGGACCGGTCGGCCCCTACCAGCTGCAGGCCGCGATCGCCGCCGTGCACGACGAGGCCGCCACCGCCGAGGAGACCGACTGGCCGCAGATCCTCGCCCTGTACGGCGTGCTGGAGCGCCTCGCCGACAACCCGGTGGTCCGGCTCAACCGGGCGGTGGCCGCCGCGATGGTGCACGGCCCCCGCACCGGACTCGACCTGCTCGCCCGGCTCGACACCCCCGACGCCCTCGCCGGCCACCAACGCCTGTACGCGGCACGCGCCCACCTGGAGGAGATGGCCGGCGACCGGCAGGCGGCCCTCGCCGACTACCGCGCCGCCGCCGAACGCGCCACCAACCTGTCCGAACGCCACTACCTCACCCTCCGGGCGGCCCGGCTGAGCGCGGACTGAGCTCCCGGACGGGCTCCGCCGCGTACGGGCCCGCGGTCCGGGCCGGCCGATAGCCTGCCCGCATGACGGAGAACACCGGCGCCGACCACCTCGACGCCACCAGGGACGCCTACGACGCGGTGGCCGTCCAGTACACCGAGCTGTTCGCCGACGGCTTCGGGGCGCGGCCGCTGGACCGGGCGATGATCGAGGCCCTCGCCGGGCTGGTGCTGCAGGAGGGCGGCGGGCCGGTGGCCGACCTCGGCTGCGGGCCCGGCCACGTGACGGCCTACCTGCACGGGCTGGGGGTGGACGCCTTCGGGATCGACGTCTCCCCGGCCATGGTGGCGATCGCCCGGTCGCGGCACCCGCAGCTGCGCTTCGAGGAGGGGTCCATGCTCGGCACCGGACTCGGAGCGGGCTCGCTCGGCGGCATCCTCGCCCACTACTCGCTGATCCACACGCCGCCCGCGGAACTGCCGGGCGTGTTCGCGGAGTTCCACCGCCTGCTGGCGTCGGGCGGGCACGTCCTGATCGCCTTCCAGTCCGCCGACGGACCCGTCCCCCCGGTCACGGCCTACGACCACAAGGTCGCGCCCGCCCAACGCTGGTGGCCGGACGCACTCGCCGCACTGCTCCGGGAGGCCGGGCTCACGGAGGTCGCCCGGCTGGTCCGCGGCCCCTACGAGGGCGAGCGCACCCCGCACGCACAACTGCTCGCCCGCCGCCCGGACGCCGGCTGACGCCCGCTCAGCCGTCGGCGGCCGTCCCGCCCGGCCCGTCGAGCCCGTCCAGCAGGGCCAGCTGTTCGGCGACCCGTTCGGCGGACCAGGAGAGCAGCCAGGCCGTGTGCTCGGGGGCGTAGCCGCGGGGCGCGCTCTCGACCCGCATCACCAGCGCCAGGTAGATCCGGTAGAGCGCCAGGCGTGCGCGGGCCGCGGGGGTGTCGGTGCGCAGGCCGGGGGCGATGCTCAAATAGCCGGCCAGCAGGTCGGCGTCGTCCTCGGGGGTGCCGAGCGGGTCGAGCCCGACGAGTTCGGCGAGCGGGTCGGCCTGCTGGTCCACATCGCCCCCGGCAACGCCGCCGCGGTCGCCCCGCTCAGCGTGGTCGAGGGCCTGCTCACCG
>NZ_JBEYFP010000237.1:0-8414 GCF_040634455.1 Kitasatospora sp. NPDC007106 | reverse complement strand
GCTTTCCGTGTGATCTTCAAGCGCATCGGCAACGGGCGGCCGTACCCGGATCACGGCCGGACCAGCACCCGCCAGTGGGCGGACGGTGCGCAGCTGCCATTCGACGGTGCAGAAGACGGCGGTGTAGGAGGCCGCGGCGAGACCGAGCAGCGGCGACAGGGCGGCCTGCCGGTACGCCACCGGGTCGAGTCGGCGCAGGACGGCCAGGAACACCAGCAGGACGAAGGGCAGTTCGAGCAGCGCCGGGACGCGGAGCAGGCTCGGTGCGAGCAGTTCCGGTGCGGGCACGTGGGCGGCGAGGGCCCGCACGGTCGGCCCGTCGGCGAGGTCGAACCATCCGGGCGGCAGCAGCCGGGCGACGAACGAGGCGTCGCCGTCGTGCACCCGCAGCAGGTAGACGGTGACCAGCAGCTGGTTGAGGAGGATCAGCGCGGTGACGGCGGCCAGTGCGGTCTCCGCGGTGACGCCGCGCCGGCCGCCGGCCGGTGTGCCCGGTGCGGCCGGTGCGGGGCGGCGCAGCACCCGCGGGGCCTGCCGGAGGGCGACCGCGACGGAGCCGGCCACGGCGGTGTCCACGAGGAGGGTGCCGGTCGACATGGTCCGTCACTCTAGGCGGTCGGCGCCGGAGCCCCTCCGGGCCCCGGCTCCGCAGCGGGCCGGTGCTCGTGGGCCGCGCCGAAGCGCCGGACTCCGTGCCCGACCTGCGGCTCCTGCCGCTCCGTCAGTCTCCTTGCACAGCCGGTCGATCATGATTGAATGCGGTGCGTCGTGGCGCCGGGGGTGCCGATGCTGCGCACGGCCGCCCCCCTTCACGATGTGACACAGGCCACACGGGCCCGTGTCACGAACGGAAGGGCAGCGTGCGTCTGGTGGTCGTCCGCACGGCGGGAACGACGACACGGAAGAGACAGCAGAGCGATGAACACGACAGCAGCGCAGCGGCACGAGGTCCTGGTCCTGGGCGCCGGCTACGCCGGGCTCGCCGCGACGATCCAGCTCGCGGCCCGCACCAGGAAGCGCGGGAACCTGCGGGTGACGCTGGTCAACCCCTACGACACCTTCACCGAGCGGCTCAGGCTGCACATGACCGCCACCGGCCAAAAGACGGCCGTGATGAACATCCCGGAGCTGCTGGACGGCACCGGCGCCGTCTTCGTCCGCGGCCGGGTCACCGCCGTGGACGCCGGGGCGAAGACCGTCCGGATCGACGACGACCGGATCCTGCGCTACGACACCCTGGTCTACGGTCTGGGCAGCGTCGCCGACACCGCGGCCCTGCCCGGCGTGGACGAGCACGCCCACACGCTCGACGGCCCGGAGGACGCCGCCCTGCTCGCCGACCGGCTGGCCCGGCTCGACGGCGGGACGGTCGTGGTCGGCGGCAGCGGCCTCACCGGTGTGGAGGCCGCCGCGGAGATCGCCGAGCGGTACCCACGGCTGCGGGTGGTGCTGCTGGGACGGCAGGAGCCGGGGGCGAACCTGCACCCGAAGGCCAGGGCCCACCTGGACGCGGCGCTCGCCCGGCTCGGGGTGCGGGTGCGCAGCGGCGTCGAGGTGGTCGAGGTGCTGCCGGACGGCGTCGAGCTCGCGGACGGCTCCAACATCCCGGCGGACGCGGTGCTGTGGACCAGCGGCACCCGCGTCCCGCCGCTGGCCTGACCGTCGACGAGCGCGGCCGCGTGGTCACCGACGGCGCGCTGCGCTCGGTCTCCCACCCGGACGTCTACGCGGTGGGCGACGCGGCGGCGATCCGCCAGGGGTACGGCGTGATGCACGGGACCTGCCAGGGCGGCATGCCCACCGGTGTGCACGCCGCCCTCTCCGTCCTGCGGGTGCTGGCCGGGAAGGAGCCCGAGCCGTTCCGCTTCGGCTACTACCACACGCCCGTCAGCCTGGGCCGGCACGACGCCGTCGTGCAGTTCACCCGGCCCGACGACAGCCCGCGCCGGATCGTGCTGACCGGCAGGCGGGCCGCGAAGTACAAGGAGGCGGTCAGCGCAGCGCCGTGGCCGACCTTCGCCCGCATGAAGAAGATGCCCGCCTCGGGCGCGTTCTGGCCGCACGGCGGCCGCTACACCCGGATCAGGAGCGCCAAGTGAACCCGCAGCAGGCCGGCCCCGACCAGCTCGCCTTCCAGCAGTACCGCACCCTGCTCTTCTCCGTCGCCTACCGCATCCTCGGCACCGCCGCCGACGCCGAGGACGTCGTCCAGGACGCCTGGCTGAAGTGGTCGGCGGCCGACCGGTCCCTGGTCGCCGATCCCAAGGCCTACCTGACCCGGATCGTCTCCAACCTGTCGATGGAGCGGCTCCGTTCGACCCGTCACCGGCGCGAGACCTACGTCGGGCCCTGGCTCCCCGAGCCGATCCTCACCGACCCGGACACGGCCGAGGGCGTCGCCGCGGCGGACTCGGTCTCCATGGCCCTGCTGGTCGTGCTGGAGACGTTGAGCCCCCTGGAGCGGGCGGTCTTCGTGCTGAAGGAGGTCTTCGCGTTCAGCTATGCGGAGATCGCCCGGGCGGTGGACCGTTCGGAGCCGGCGGTGCGGCAGACCGCGCACCGCGCCCGTGAGCACGTCCAGGCGCGCCGGCCGCGGTTCAGCACGGACCGCGCCCGCCGACGGGACGTCACCGAGCGCTTCTTCGCGGCGGCGACGGGCGGCGACATCAACACGCTCATGGAACTGCTCTCCCCGGACGTGACGCTGTGGACGGACGGCGGCGGCAAGGTCCGCCAGGCCCTCAAGCCGGTCGTCGGCGCGGAGACCGTGGCCCGCTGGTTCGCCGCGCTCGGCACGGTGGCCTACCAGGGCATCGAGCCGGGGCAGATGCGTGCGGAGCTCACCGGGATCAACGGCGGCCCGGGGGTCGTCTTCCGCGGTCCGGACCGCGTGGTCGCCACGCTGACCTTCGACGTCGACCCGGAGGGCCGCATCTCGGCCATCCACAACGTCGCCAACCCGGACAAGCTCCGTGCCGTCGCCGGCGGAACCCGCCACGAACTCTCCTGAGCGGCACCGGCCGGAGCAGGGCCCGGGGTCACGGGACCGCGCAGGGGCGGGCGGGCCGCTCAGCGGTGCGGGTCCTCCAGGGCCTCCAGCAGGGTGCGCAGGGTGGCCGCCAGGCCGTCCCGGGCGGCGGGGTCGAGTGCGGCGAGCAGGCGTTCCTCGGTCGCGAGGTGGTCGGGCAGGGCGCCGTCGATGAGGGCGAGCCCCTTGTCGGTGAGGGAGACCAGGACGACCCTGCCGTCGGTGGGGCTGGGGCTGCGGGTGACGAGGCCGTTGGCCTGGAGCCGGTCGAGCCGCTGGGTGACGGCACCTGAGGTGACCATCGCGGAGCGCATCAGTTCGGCGGGGGTGAGCGGACGGTCCGGGCCGTTGCGCCGCAGGGTGGCGAGGACGTCGAAGGAGGCCGCGTCGAGGCCGTGCGCGGCGAAGGTGCGCCGCATCTCGGGCTCCAGGGCCGCCACGACCCGCTTGAGCCGGCCGATCACGGCCATCGGGGAGACGTCCAGGTCCGGGCGCTGCCGGGCCCACTGGGCGAGGACGGTGTCGACGTGGTCTGCCATGGAATCAGCCTAGCGGATCTCTTAGTGGTGAGATACATTGTCTTAGTGCTAAGAAATCGACGGCTGACCGTCCTCCTGCTGACCGCGCTCGCCCCGGCCGTCTGGGGCTCCACCTACCTCGTCACCACCGAGTTCCTGCCGCCCGACCGCCCGCTGACCGCCGCCATGCTCCGCGCGCTGCCCGCCGGCCTGTTACTCGTCCTGCTCACCCGCCGCCTGCCGAGCGGCAGTTGGTGGTGGCGCTCGCTCGTGCTCGGCTCCCTCAACATCGGCGTCTTCCTCGCGCTGCTGTTCGTCGCCGCCTACCGGCTGCCCGGCGGACTCGCCGCCACCGTCGGCTCCGTCCAGCCGCTGCTGGTCGCCGGACTCTCCGCCCTCCTCCTCGGCGAACGCCTCACCGCCCGCACGGTGGCCGCCGCCGTCGGCGGCATCGCCGGCGTCACCCTCATGGTGCTGCGCGCCGAGGCCCGGCCGGACGCCGTCGGCATCGCCGCCGCCCTCGGCGGCGCCGCCGTGATGGCCTCCGGCGTGGTGCTCAGCAAGCGCTGGGCCCCGCCCGCAGGACTGCTCGCCGTCACCGGCTGGCAGCTCGTCGCCGGCGGACTGCTGCTCCTGCCCGTCGCCCTGCTCGCCGAGGGCCCGCCGCCCGCCGACCTCACCGCCCGCAACCTCGGCGGGTACGCCTACCTCGGGATCATCGGAGCCGCCGTGGCCTACACCCTGTGGTTCCGCGGCATCAGTGCCCTCTCCCCCACCCAGGTCACCTTCCTCGGACTGCTGAGCCCGCTGGTCGCCACCGCCCTCGGATGGCTGGTGCTCGGCCAGGGACTCACCGCCCTGCAACTGCTCGGCGCCCTGCTCGCGATCGGCTCGGTCGTCCTCGCCCAACTGCGCCACCGGCCCACCGCACCAACGGCCGCGCCGGCCGCCGCGCCGACCGCAGAACAGGCCCTCCGACCCGCCGAGTTCACCGGCAGCCGCACCGACGACTGACCGCCCCCGGCTTCGGCTGCGCCCCGGGCGGCTACCATCCCGCGAAGAAGATCACCTACGCCACCTGGAGGCCCCGTGGCTCCCCCGCCGCTCACCGGCCGGCTCGTCCGCCTGCGCGAACTCCGCGAGGAGGACCTCGACCGGCTCGTCACCTGGTGGAACGACCCGGCCACCGCCGTCCGCCAGGTCACCGGCCCGGTCCACCCCCGGCCCGGCGCCGAGATCGCCGCCATGTTCCGCTCGTGGAGCCAGAACACCGGTTGCAACGTCGGCCTCACCGTCGTCACCCTCGACGGCGACGAGACCGTCGGCCACGTCACGCTCTACGGCGCCGACCCCAAGGACCGCTGCGCCACCCTCGCCGTCATCGTCGGCGCACCCCACCAGGGCCGCGGCCTCGGCACCGACGCCGTCCGCACCCTGCTCGACTACGGCTTCGCCGAACTCGGCCTGCACCGCATCGAACTGACCGTCCTCGGCGACAACCTGCCCGCCCTCGCCGCCTACCGCAAGGCCGGCTTCACCGAGGAGGGCCGCCGCCGCGAGGCCGTCTTCCGGCACGGCCGCTGGCAGGACCACGTCCAGATGGGCGTCCTCGCCCACGAGCACCTCGCCACCGAACGGACCCACACAGCCGGGTGACGGGCCGGTCCCGCCGGCCGCCGCCCACCCGCCCCGGGGGAATCCGCATGAAGCCGCCGGACGCCCTCGCTACGGTGGGAGGCATGATCGACAACGCTGCCGAGACCCTTGCCTGGGCGCTCATCGGCTGGGACACCGACGATGCCGCGGCCCACGTCACCGACGACCTCACGCGGGACGAGATCCTGAGCGTCCGGGACTTCTTCCCCGGCCGTGAGGACGACCTGCTGGCGACCGCCGTGTACGTGGTGCCGCCCGAGTTGTACGAGGCGATGCGGGCAGCCGTCCCCCGCCTCGAGTTCCGCGCGGGGCTGGAGTACCAACTCGGCGGCCACCTCAAGGCGTAGCCGGTCCGCGGGCGCGGCTCAGCCGCGGCGGAGGTGCTCGGCGAGGGCGTCGAGGGTGCGCCGCCAGGCGTCGGTGGCGGACTTCTCGTCGAAGGTGTCGGGGCGTTCGTCGTTGAAGAAGCCGTGGCCCACGCCCTGGTAGGTGACCTGTTCGTGGCGGACGCCGGCCGCGTGCAGGTGCTCGCCGACGCGGTGCCACTCGTCGAGGGACATCACGAAGTCGTCGGCGCCGAAGAAGCCCAGCAGGAAGCCGGTGTTCTTCGCGATCGCGGCACTGTCGGCAACCGGGGGACGCGGCTCGGCCAGCGGGATGCCGCCGTCGAGCAGCCAGCCGCCGTAGTAGCTGACGACCAGGTCGAACGGCAGCGCCGTGGCGCCGAGGACGGCGATGTGCCCGCCCAGGCTGAAGCCGAGCATCGCGGTACCGCCCTGCCCGCCGAACTCCCGGACGGTGGACCGGGCGGCCGTCAGGTCGGCGAGCACCTCGTCCCGGCGCAGTGCGGTCATCAGCCGGCGGCCCTCGGCGCGGCCCGCCTCGTCGTGGCCGAAGCCGGCGCGCCGGGCGTTGCGCCAGTAGAAGTCGGGTGCCAGGACGGCGTACCCGGCCGCGGCGAGCCGTTCGCAGACCGCCTTCAGGTGGCCGGTGACGCCGAAGAACTCCCCGGCCACCACCACCGATCCGTGGGCCGGCCGCCCGTCCGGCAGGACGAGCAGCCCCTCCGGGCCACCGCCCTCGCCCTCGCCGAGCGGGATCCACCGTGCTGTCGTCGTGCTGTCCGCCATCGCTCCCCCTTCGTGGTCGATCGGAGTCTAACCCGTACCGCGGAGCGGAATTGACGGATGATCAGTCGAAGGGACGTGCGGCTCAGGCCGGGGTGTGGCGGACGGTGCACAGGCCCCAGATGACGACGGTGCAGGCGGCGATCACGACGAGGGACCAGAGCGGGTAGTACGGGATCGACAGGAAGTTGGCGACGATCACCAGACAGGCGACGGCCACACCGGCGATCCGGGCCCACAGGGCGAGCCGGAAGAGGGCCAGGCCGATCAGGATCGCCAGCACCCCCAGGACGAGGTAGATCCAGCCCCAGCTCGTCAGCGTGAACCGGAAGGTGTACTTCGGGACGATCACGAACACCGGGTCGCCGGCCAGCGCCATGACGGCGCGCAGCAGGTTGAGCACACCGGAGACGAGCAGCAGGACGGCGGCGACGGCCACCACGCCGCTCGCCGCGTTGTCGGTGTCGCGTCGGCCGTTCACTGCTTCTGCCATGGGTGCGCCTCGATTCCGTACCGGTCGGTCTCCTCGACGACCGGACCGTGTCGATCCTCGCCCCGATCCCTGCCCGCCGCAGCGCCCGGACGTGCGGCGACACGCCGGTACTCACCCCTCCGGCGGGGTGTGCGTGGCAGCCGGGGCGGCGCGGGCCGAGGATGAGGGCAATGTCTGTCCGCAGGAGATCGGAGCCGGTGATGGCGAGCCTGACCGTGTGGCGTTTTCCCACCCCGGAGGGGGCGCAGGACGCCCTGGAGGTCCTGAAGGACCTGCAGCACCAGGGGTTGATCGTCGTCCAGGACGGTGCAGTGGTGAGCTGGCCCGAGGACAAGAAGAAGCCCAAGACGAAGCAGTTGAGCAACCTGACCGGGCTGGGCGCGATCGGCGGCACCTTCTGGGGCCTGCTGCTCGGCATGATCTTCTTCGTGCCGCTGCTCGGCATGGCGGTGGGCGCCGCGACCGGCGCCGTCTCCGGTCACTTCACGCACGTCGGGATCGACGACGAGTTCATCCAGGAGGTGCGCGACAAGGTGACCCCCGGCACCTCGGCGCTGTTCCTGCTCACCTCGCACGCCGTGCTGGACAAGGTGGCCCCCGCCTTCCAGGGGCAGCACGCGGAGCTCATCCAGACAAACCTGTCCGACGAGCAGGAGAAGGTGCTGCGGGAGACCTTCGCCGAGGACGAGTGACTCCCCCGCACGATCAGCCGGCCGCACCGGCCGGGTGC
The DNA here is from genome assembly GCF_040634455.1 of Kitasatospora sp. NPDC007106. Taxonomy (NCBI): domain Bacteria; kingdom Bacillati; phylum Actinomycetota; class Actinomycetes; order Kitasatosporales; family Streptomycetaceae; genus Kitasatospora; species Kitasatospora sp. NPDC007106. Next base: position 862 of record NZ_JBEYFP010000237.1, on the reverse strand, counting down.
GGGAGTCGTCTTCAAGGGCGCTCGGATGGGCATTCGGGGCACGTGGGGGCACCTCGATCGACCACCCGAGCGCCCTCTGGGTCCTAGGTACCCGGGCCTCCGGCGGTGAGCGCGGTCAGGGCGTCGGCGTGGGCGGCGCCGGATTCGGCGGCGATCTCGGCGAGGGTCTGCTCCGGCCGGATCGTGGCGAACCGGACGGGGCCGCCCGCGGTGCTGAAGCCGTGCACGGCGGGCCTGGCCAGGCTGTTGTAGGCCCACGGGGCGGAGGTGTAGTAGCCGCCGGTGTCGTGCAGCACGACCAGGTCGCCCGGCTCGATGCGGGGCAGGGCGCGGCCGCGGGCCACCACGTCCCCGGAGAAGCAGCAGGGCCCGGCGACGTCCTGGATCTCTTCGGGGCCCTCGCGCCGGGTGCCGTCCGGCCGGTGCACGCCCACCCGGAGCGGCCAGGCCTCGGGCATGAACACCGTCCGGGTCGCGAGGTGGGCGCCGGCGTGGGTGAGCGCGATGCGGCGGCCGCCGACCTCCTTGGTGTACTCGACGCGGGCCGCGGTGAAGCCGTTCTTCGCGACCACCGACCGGCCGAACTCGGTGACCAGGGCGTAGCGGCCGGCGAACAGGGCGGGGACGGCGGCCCGCAGGTGGGCAGCGTACGCGGCGAACGTCGGCCGCACCTCGTCGTCGTCGAAGTTGACGGGCAGTCCGCCGCCGAGGTCGAGCGAGTCGACCTGCCGGCGGCCGGCCCGGCGGTTGATCTCCTCGGCGAGCTCCCAGGTGGCGCGGACGCCGGACGCGATGAGGTCGAGCGAGCAGCCCTGCGAGCCGACGTGGACGTGCAGCCGGCCGGTACCCCTGGCTCAGCCGG
>NZ_JBEYFP010000236.1:0-8420 GCF_040634455.1 Kitasatospora sp. NPDC007106 | reverse complement strand
CGCGCAGGTCCCCGCGCCCCTCAGCGGTCGCCCCGGATCCCGGGGCGGGTCGCTCCGGTCAGGAGTAGACCGGGCCGGTGAACTTCTCGCCGGGGCCGGCGCCCGGGGCGTCCGGGACGACGGAGGCCTCGCGGAAGGCGAGCTGGAGGGAGCGCAGCCCGTCCCGGAGCGGTGCGGCGTGGAAGTTGGAGATCTCGGGGGCGCCGGCGGTGACCAGCCCGGCGAGGGCGGTGATCAGCTTGCGGGCCTCGTCGAGGTCCTTGTCGGCCTCGCCGCCCTCGGCGAGCCCGCACTTGACGGCGGCCGCGCTCATGAGGTGGACGGCGACGGTGGTGATCACCTCGACCGCCGGGACCTCGGCGATGTCGCGGGTGAGGTCGTCGAAGCCGACGGCCTGCTCGTCGTCGTGCTCGTGGGGCTGGCTGCTCAAGGTGGCTCACTCCGTCTGGCCGGTGGACGTACACAGGGAGCGTACAAGGCGGCGTGACCGGGGCCGGAATAACGGTGGCCGCCCGAACGCTGCTATGATTCGAGACTGACCGGCCAGGAGTCCGTACGGACACCCGGCCAGCAAGTGGAGGCTCCACCCAGGAGGCCCGAGAGGGCAACCGCGACAGTCTCCCACCCGATCGGCCCCCGGGTCGACGGGTCCGGTCCGCGACGTGCGCCGCGAGGTGCGCGATCGTCAGCGGCGTCCCGCCAGGGGCGCCCCGGTTGTGTGGAGCCCCGCCTGTACCGTGCGGGGCTTTTTTCGTGCGTTCGGTGCCTGTTCCCCGGGCAGCGGAGCATGAATGAAGCCCCGCCCAGTGGTCGAAACCACGACGTGCGACCGCCGCCCGACGGCCGCACTGAATTAGGTGCAACCGAGGAGGCCCCATCAGCACCGAGCCCCGCATCAACGACCGGATTCGCGTCCCCGAGGTGCGACTCGTCGGTCCCAGCGGCGAGCAGGTCGGCATCGTGCCGCTTGCCAAGGCGCTGGAGCTTGCCCAGGAGTACGACCTCGACCTGGTCGAGGTTGCGGCGACCGCACGGCCGCCCGTCTGCAAGCTCATGGACTACGGCAAGTTCAAGTACGAGTCGGCGATGAAGGCCCGTGAGGCGCGCAAGAACCAGGCGCACACGGTCATCAAGGAGATGAAGCTCCGGCCGAAGATCGACCCGCACGACTACGACACCAAGAAGGGTCACGTCGTCCGGTTCCTCAAGCAGGGCGACAAGGTCAAGATCACGATCATGTTCCGCGGTCGTGAGCAGTCCCGCCCCGAGCTGGGCTTCCGACTGCTGCAGCGTCTCGCGGAGGACGTCCAGGACCTGGGCTTCGTGGAGTCCTCGGCCAAGCAGGACGGCCGTAACATGATCATGGTTCTCGGCCCGCACAAGAAGAAGACCGAGGCGATGGCCGAGGCGCGCGCCCTCGCGGACGCCCGCAAGGCCGAGCGTCAGGGCCGCACCCCGGGTGCTGCCGCTGAGGCCCAGGCCGACGAGGCCGACGAGGCTGCGGAAGCCGTCGAGGCCGTCGAGGCCGCGGAAGCCGTCGAGGCCGACGAGGCCGTCGAGGCCGCGCCCGCCGCCGAGGTCGAGCAGCCGGCCGACACCGAGCAGGAGAGCTGAGCCGAAAGGCCCAGGCCCCGCACGGACGGCCACAACGGCCGGGGCTCCCGTCCCGGCCAGGAGAACAATCCACTCCCGGCCCGCACAGCACTGTGCGGGCCGGGGCGGACCGACGAGGAGATACGGCGACATGCCGAAGCAGAAGACGCACAGCGGCGCCAGCAAGCGCTTCAAGATCACTGGCTCCGGGAAGGTGCTGCGCGAGCGTGCCGGCCGTCGCCACCTCCTGGAGCACAAGCCCTCGACGCTGACCCGCAAGCTGGCCGGCACCGTCGAGATGGCCCCCGCCGACGCCAAGAAGATCAAGAAGCTTCTCGGCAAGTGATCGCCCGCCCGCGGCGCCCCCGCGGAACCGGCTGATCCTTCCCGACCCAATCGATTGACGGACCGCCAGGAGCCATCCGCGGTCCAACCCAAGGAGTAATCAAGTGGCACGCGTCAAGCGGGCAGTCAACGCCCACAAGAAGCGCCGGGTCATCCTCGAGCGGGCCAGCGGTTACCGCGGCCAGCGCTCCCGCCTTTACCGCAAGGCCAAGGAGCAGGTCACCCACTCGCTCGTCTACAACTTCAACGACCGCAAGAAGCGCAAGGGCGACTTCCGTCAGCTCTGGATCCAGCGCATCAACGCTGCGGCCCGTGCCAACGGCATGACCTACAACCGCTTCGTGCAGGGCCTGAAGGCCGCGGGCGTCGAGATCGACCGCAAGATGCTCGCCGACCTGGCCGTCAACGACGCCGCCGCGTTCGCCGTGCTGGTCGAGGTCGCGCAGAAGGCGCTGCCGGAGGACGTCAACGCCCCCAAGGCCGCCTGATCCAGGCCGAGCCCCGGTAGGTGAGCTCTTCGGGCCCGCAGGCCGTACCGCCTGCGGGCCCGATGCGCATTCCAGGCCCCTCAGAGAACGAGAGCATGCAGAGCACCGACACCCCCCTGCTGACCTCCCTGCGCTCCCCGCGCGTCGTCGCGGCGCGACGGCTGGCCCGGCGGAACCAGCGCGGCAAGGACCGCCGCTTCCTGGCGGAGGGCCCGCAGGCCGTCCGCGAGGCCGTGGCGTACGGGCGGCTGCCGGGCTCGGCCGAGCACGCGGTGGTCGAGATCTACCTCACCCCGCAGGCGCTGGAGCGGCACGCCGACATCGCGGACGCCGCCCGCGCGGCCGGGCTGCCGCTGCTCACCGCCACCGAGGAGGTGATCGCGGAGATCTGCGACACCGTCACCCCGCAGGGCGTCGTGGCGCTGTGCCGCTTCATCGACACCCCCTTCGAGGAGGTGCTGGCCGCGCGGCCCCGACTGGTCGCGGTGCTCGCGAACGTCCGCGACCCCGGCAACGCCGGCACCGTGCTGAGGACGGCCGACGCCGCCGGCGCGGACGCCGTGGTGCTCACCGACGCCTCGGTGGACCCGTACAACCCGAAGGCCGTCCGGGCCTCGGTCGGCAGCCTCTTCCACCTGCCCTTCGCCACCGGCGTGCCGATCGAGGAGGCCGTCGCCGAGCTGCGCGCGGCCGGGGTGCGGGTGCTGGCGGCGGACGGCGCGGGCGAGCGCGACCTCGACCAGGAGCTCGACGAGGGCACTCTCGGCGCGCCGGTCGCCTGGGTCTTCGGCAACGAGGCCTGGGGCCTGCCGGAGGAGACCCGCGCGCTCGCCGACGAGGTGGTGCGCGTGCCCATCCACGGACACGCCGAGAGCCTCAACCTGGCCACGGCCGCCGCCGTGTGCCTCTACGCCTCGGCCCGCGCGCAGCGGTCGCCCGGAGGGTGTCGCACACGGCCGCAGGAGCGCTAGGGTCGGCCTCGGCGGGGAGCACGGTGGTGGGTCAGGGGAGGACACCCATGGTCGGCAGCGGGGCGGAGCTGGACCCGGACGACCTGCCCGACGGCCTGGTCGTCGCGGACGCCGACGGCCGGGTGGTCTGCTTCAACCGGGCCGCGGCCCGGCTCACCGGGCGCCGCCGCGACGCCGTGCTCGGCACCCCGCTGGAGGACGCCCTGCCGCTGGAGGACCTCGACGGCCGCCGCTGGTGGAAGCTCACCGACCCGTACGGCGGCCTCGCGGTGCGCACCGGCCAGCCCGAGCGGAACCTGCTGCTGCCCGGCGGCTGCGAGGTGCTGGTCTCCGCCCGGTACGTCCGGGAGCGGCCCGGCGGCCCGGTGCAGCGGGTGGTGGTGGCGCTGCGCGGCACCGAGGCCCGGCGGCGCACCGAGCGCAGCCACGCCGAGCTGATCGCCACCGTCGCGCACGAGCTGCGCTCCCCGCTGACCAGCGTCAAGGGGTTCACGGCGACCCTGCTGGCCAAGTGGGAGCGGTTCAACGACGGGCAGAAGCGGGTGATGCTGGAGACCGTCGACGCCGACGCCGACCGGGTCACCCGGCTGATCGCCGAGCTGCTCGACATCTCCCGGATCGACGCGGGCCGGCTGGAGATCCGCAAGCAGGTGGTCGACCTGGCGGCGGCCGTCCGCCGGCACGTGGACGGCAAGGTGGCCGCCGGCATCCCGGCCGAGCGCTTCGACATCCGGATCGCCGACGGCCTGCGCCAGCAGTGGGGTGACCCGGACAAGATCGACCAGGTGCTGGCCAACCTGCTGGAAAATGCCGTGCGGCACGGCGAGGGGACTGTCACCATCGAGGTGGCCCCCGCCGTCGAGATCGTCGAGGCGGCCGGCCGGCAGCATCCGGGCACCCCGCCGAGGACGGTGGAAGGGACAGCGGTCACCGTGAGCGACGAAGGCAGCGGCATCCCCGAGGAGTCGATGCCGCGCGTCTTCACCCGGTTCTGGCGCGGCTCCAAGCGCGGCGGCACCGGGCTCGGCCTCTACATCGTCAAGGGCATCGTGGAGGCGCACGGCGGCGTCATCCGGATCAGCAGGGCCCCCTCGGGCGGCGCCCGGTTCCGATTTACCCTGCCCGCGGGCGTGCCGGACTTCATGCTGTAGGTCCGCGCCCGGCGGGCTCCTCGCGCACACGGCCACGGACGGCGAACCGGCCGTCGGCGTGCTGCGACTACACTCGACCTTTGGCGTTGTGGGACGCCCTGCGCGGCCGTGCCGCGGACACCCCTCCCGGTCGCCCCCCGGCACCGGCCAGGGGCTGCCCGTGTTCCGGCCACGCCGGGCGTAGCGCAAGGGCGAGCCATCCACTTCACGAGCAGGAGCACGGGAAAGATAGAGATGTCGGCACCCAACAAGTCGTACGACCCGGTCGAGGTCGAGGCCCTCAAGCCCGAGGTGGTGGAGCAGGCCCGGGACGAGGCGATCGCCGCGTTCGCCGCCGCCGCCGACCTCGACGCGCTGAAGCAGGCCAAGGTCGCCCACACCGGCGACCGTTCGCCGCTCGCGCTCGCCAACCGTGAGATCGGCGCGCTGCCGCCGCACGCCAAGGCGGCGGCGGGCAAGCTGATCGGCCAGGCCCGCGGAGCCGTCAACCAGGCCCTGGCGCGCCGCCAGGCCGAGCTGGAGGCGGAGCGGGACGCCCGCGTGCTGGTCGAGGAGGCGGTGGACGTCACCCTGCCGTACGACCGCGCACCGCGCGGCGCCCGGCACCCGCTGACCACCATGGCCGAGCGCATCGAGGACACCTTCGTCGCCATGGGCTACGAGGTCGCCTCCGGCCCCGAGGTCGAGGCGGAGTGGCTGAACTTCGACGCCCTCAACCTGCACCCGGACCACCCGGCCCGCTCCATGCAGGACACCTTCTTCGTGCAGGCCCCGGACGGCTCCGCCGACTCCGGCGTGGTGCTGCGCACCCAGACCTCCCCGGTGCAGATCCGCACCATGCTCGACCGCCAGCCGCCGCTGTACGCGGTGAGCCCCGGCCGGGTGTACCGCACCGACGAGCTGGACGCCACGCACACCCCGGTCTTCCGCCAGGTCGAGGGCCTCGCGGTGGACGAGGGCATCACCTTCGCCGACCTCAAGGGCACCATCGAGGTGCTGGTCGAGAAGCTGATCGGCGGCCACCTCGAACTGCGCTGGCGCCCCTCGTACTTCCCGTTCACCGAGCCGAGCGCCGAGGTGGACCTGCAGTGCTTCGTCTGCCGCGGTGCGAGCGTCGGCAACCCGGACCGCCCCTGCCGCACCTGCTCCTCCGAGGGCTGGATCGAGCTCGGCGGCTGCGGCGTCGTCAACCCCCGGGTGCTGGTCGCCGCCGGTGTCGACCCCAACCGCTACAGCGGGTTCGCCTTCGGCCTGGGCCTGGAGCGAATCCTGATGAACCGCCACAACGTCGCCGACATGCGCGACATGGTCGAGGGTGACGTCCGCTTCACCCTCCCGTTCGGGATGGAGATCTGATGCGCGTCCCGCTTTCCTGGCTGCGCGAGTACGTCGACCTGCCGGCGGGCGAGACCGGCCGCGACGTGGCGGCCCGGCTCGTCCGGGCGGGCCTGGAGGTCGAGACCGTCGAGCAGCTCGGCGGCGACCTCAAGGGCCCGCTGGTGGTCGGCGAGGTGCTCTCCATCGAGGAGCTGTCCGGCTTCAAGAAGCCGATCCGGCACTGCTTCGTCAACGTGGGCGACGCGAACGGCACCGGCGAGCCGCAGGAGATCGTCTGCGGCGCGACCAACTTCCAGGTCGGCGACCGGGTCGTCGTGGTGCTCCCGGGCGCCGTGCTGCCCGGTCCCTTCCCGATCGCCGCCCGGCAGACCTACGGCCACACCTCGGCCGGCATGATCTGCTCCGCCCGCGAGCTCGGCATGGGCGACGACCACAACGGCATCCTGGTGCTGGAGTCGCACCTGGAGCCCGGCACCGACGCGATCGAGCTGCTGCAGCTGGTCGACGAGGTGCTCGACATCGCGGTCACCCCGGACCGCGGCTACTGCCTGTCCATGCGCGGCGTCGCCCGCGAGGCCGCCGCCGCGTACGGGCTGCCGCTGGCCGACCCGGCGCTGCTCGACGTGCCCCCGGCCAACGCCTTCGGCTACCCGGTCAAGGTCGCCGACCCGGCCGGCTGCGACCGCTTCGTCGCCCGCACCGTCACCGGTGTCGAGCCGGCCGCGAAGTCGCCGATCTGGCTGCAGCGCCGCCTGCAGAAGTCGGGCATCCGCCCGATCTCGCTGACCGTCGACATCACCAACTACGTGATGCTCGAGGTCGGCCAGCCGCTGCACGCCTACGACCGGAACCGCGTCCGCGGCGCGATCCTGGTCCGCCGCGCGGAGGAGGGCGAGACCCTCACCACGCTGGACGGCGTCAAGCGCAAGCTGTCCGCCGAGGATCTGCTGATCTGCGACGACTCCGGCCCGATCGGCCTGGCCGGCGTCATGGGCGGCGCCACCACCGAGATCCTCGACCCGGTCCTCGACCCGGAGACCGGCGAGGTCGTCGGCTCCACCGAGGTCGTCATCGAGGCCGCCCACTTCGACCCGATCAGCGTCGCCCGCACCGCCAAGCGCCACAAGCTGCCCTCCGAGGCGTCCAAGCGCTTCGAGCGCGGCGTCGACCCGGAGGCCGCCCGCGCCGCCGCGCAGCGCGCCGTCGACCTGCTGGTGCTGATCGCCGGCGGCACCGCCGAGGCCGGTGTCACCGACATCGCCGCCCCGCACCCGGTGCGCACCATCGCCATCGCCGCGGACCTCCCGGACCGGGTGGCGGGCACCGAGTACGGCCGCGAGACGGTCACCCGCCGCCTGCAGGAGATCGGCTGCACCGTGGTCGGCGCCGACGTCCTGGAGGTCACCCCGCCGAGCTGGCGCCCCGACCTCACCGACCCGTACGACCTCGCGGAGGAGGTCATCCGGCTGGAGGGCTACGACAACGTGCCCGCCCGGATGCCCAACGTGCCGCCGGGCCGCGGTCTGACCGAGGCGCAGCGCTTCCACCGGCGGATGGGCGTCGCGCTGGCCGGCGCCGGCTACGTCGAGATCAACGCCTACCCCTTCCTGGGCGAGGCCGCGTTCGACGGGCTGGGCCTGGAGAAGGACGACGAGCGCCGCCGCACCGTCAAGCTGGTCAACCCGCTCAACGACGAGGAGCCGGCGCTGCGCACCACGCTGCTGCCGGGCCTGCTCGGCGCGCTGCGCCGCAACGTCGGCCGCGGCAACACCGACCTGGCGCTGTTCGAGACCGGCACGGTCTTCCTGCCCAAGGCGGAGCTCAAGGTCGCGCCGCGGCTCTCGGTGGAGCGCCGGCCGACCGAGCAGGAGCTCGCCGAGCTCGACGCCGCACTGCCGGACCAGCCGCGCCGGGTCGCCGTCGCGCTGGCCGGCGAGCGCCAGCCGTCCGGCTGGTGGGGCAAGGGCGTGCCGTCCTGCTGGGCGGACGCGGTCGAGGCGGCCCGCACCGTCGCGCGCGCGGCCAACCTGGAGCTGACCGTCCGACAGGGCCAGCGCGCCCCCTGGCACCCCGGCCGCTGCGCCGAGCTGCTGGTGGACGGCCGGGTGGTCGGCCACGCCGGTGAGCTGCACCCGCGCGTCGTCAAGGCGCTGCACCTGCCGGAGCGCACCAGCGCGATGGAGATCGACCTGGACGTGCTGCTCGCCGACGGCGTGCGGAAGGTCAGCGGTCCGCCGGTGTCGGCGTACCCGGTGGCCACCCAGGACGTCGCGCTGATCGTGGGCAGCGAGGTGCCGGCCGCCGAGGTCGAGGCCGCGCTGCGCGAGGGCGCCGGCGCCCTGCTGGAGTCGATCCGGCTGTTCGACGTCTTCACCGGCGAGCAGGCCGGCGAGGGCAAGAAGTCGCTGGCGTACACGCTGCGCTTCCGCGCGGACGACCGCACGCTGACCGCGGACGAGGCCTCGGCCACACCGCCGGCGACCGGCTGCTGGTGCACATCGCCCGCAGGCTGCACCGGGCGCTGCGGACCGGCC
>NZ_JBEYFP010000235.1:0-8428 GCF_040634455.1 Kitasatospora sp. NPDC007106 | reverse complement strand
GCCGGGGCGGGCTGGGCCGGCTGCGCCTGCTGCTGCGGCTGGGCCTGCTGGGCGGGCTGCGCCTGCTGCTGCGGCTGGGCGGCGGGCTGGGGCTGCTCGGCCGGCGGCTGGGCGAGGTTGTGCGCCACCGCGACGGAGTCCTGCGAGGAGACCGAGCGCGGCTGCTTGTAGGTGCTCGGCGCGGCCACCTGCACGACCCGGTTCTCCTGCTGCGGCGCGGCGGACGCGGTGAACACCGAGCTGCCCGGCACCGTCGGGTGGACGGTCGTCTGCGCCGCGGCGTGGCCCGGCAGCAGCAGGGCGCCCAGCGCCAGCGCGGCGACGCCGCCCGAGGCCACCTTCGCCCGGTTCCCCAGCACCGGCGAGGCCGCCGCCCGGACACCCGAGAGCGAGCCCGCCGAGGTGCCCGGCAGCCCGCCGTTCAGGGCGCGGGCGGACAGCGAACGGGCGTTGAGCAGGGCCGCGGCGGTGCCGGCGGAGGCCGTGCGGACGATGCGACGGGTGGCGTCGGAGAACGAAGGCATGGTGGCTGGACCTCGCGGAAGGGGGCGGTGCGCAGCGGAGCCGCACGGCTCCCTGGCGGGGACCACTCCGGTGTAGTCGCTCGGCCGGACGTACCCAAACGGTGTGACCTACGACGGTCCGTCGTGCTGGACACCGGGCCTTCGGCGACCGGCCCGTCCCGCCCGGCCGTACCGGCCCCGCCCGCTACTACCCGCGTTCGTACCGGGCCCCTGCCCTGTGACCACTGCCACCCGCGGTACCCCGCCCCGCGGCCGCCAATCGTGACGCCCCTCACGGCCCGCGCCGGCCGCGCGTCCGGGCGGTCACGCACGGTCCCGAGGGGTCGTGGGTGGAGCGGTACGGGCACATTTCCGTCGTTCTCGTGCCGACCGGTCGCGCCGACCGGGACGGCGGGCACGAGTCCGGGCGAAGATCTGACCGTGAACGAGGAACTCCAGCAGCGGCGGTACGCCGCATTCCGGTCCTGCGGCCGGCTGCTCTCGGGCAGCCGACCGGTCAGCCTGCGCGAGCGGATGGCGTCGCTCGCCGCCGAAGCGGAAGGGGTCCACGACCTTGACGAGCGGCCCGACGTGTACGGGGACGGGGTGGTCCGCGCCCTGGAGCGGCGGGTGGCGGCCCTGCTGGGCCGGGAGGCCGCCGTCTACTTCCCGACCGGCACCATGGCGCAGCAGGTGGCCCTGCGGTACTGGGCGGAGCGCACCGGCAGCCCGATGGTGGCGATGCACCCGCTCGCCCACCCGGAGCTGCACGAGCGGCGGGCCCTCACCCGGCTCACCGGCCTGCACACCGTCTGGCCGACCACCGCACCGCGGCTGCCCACCCCCGCCGAACTCCGCACCTGTGAGGAGCGGTTCGGCACCCTGATGGTGGAACTCCCGCTGCGCGACGCCGGGTTCGTGCTGCCCGCCTGGGAGCAGCTGGTGGAGACGGTCGCCGCCGCCCGCGAACTCGGCGCCCGGGTGCACCTCGACGGCGCCCGGCTCTGGGAGTCCACCGTCCACCTCGGGCGCCCGCTGCCGGAGATCGCCGCGTTGGCGGACTCGGTGTACGTCTCCTGCTACAAGTCGCTGGGCGGCCTCAGCGGCGCCCTGCTGGCCGGTGGCGAGGCCTTCGCCCGGGAGGCCCGGGTGTGGCAGCACCGGTACGGCGGGAAGCTCTTCCAGCAGTGGCCCGCGGCGCTCTCCACGCTCGTCGGGCTGGAGCGCGAACTCCCGCGCCTGCCGCGGTACGTGGCGCACGCCAGGACGGTCGCCGCGGCCCTGGCCGAGGTGCCCGGCGCCCGGATCGACCCGCTGCCGCCGCACACCCACCAGTTCCGGCTCTGGCTGCCGCACACCGCGGACGCCCTCACCGAGGCCACCCTGCGGCTCGCGGAGGAGCAGGGCATCGCGCTGTTCCACTACTGGGACGAGCCGGGGGCGCCCGGCCTCGCGATGACCGAGGTGACGGTTGGGGCCGCCGCCCTGGAGTGGACGTCCGAGGACGTGGGCAAGGCGATGGCGGCCCTGCTGGCACTGCTCTGACGCCGCGGGCCGGAACGCACGTCGGCCCGGTTCCTCCCGCCGGAGGAACCGGGCCGACGCAGTGTCAACTGTCAGTACCCGAGGGTGCCGATCAGAAGGACGGGCGGACCATCAGGATGGTCTCCAGCTTGTTGGAGCTGTTCCACAGCACGTCGATCGCGGTGTGGGTGTCCGGCACCTTCACGCTGGAGTACGGGGTCTTCTCGTCCCAGTACTTCTTGGTGTGGTCGTTGAAGGTGGTGACGCCGGCCGCGCTCGGGATCTTGGTGAGCACGTCGGCACGGTGCAGCTGCAGGCCGTCGGTGCGCTCGAACCCGAAGGGCGAGTCGTAACCCTGGATGCGCGGGCGCATCAGGGTGCCGTCGGCCCAGGAGATCGGGGTCGGGTGCGAGTCGACCGGCAGGATCAGGCCGGAGCCCGGGTGGTCGGTCACGTTGTTGTCGGACTGCGAGGTGTCCCACAGCCAGATCAGGATGCCGTTCTGGTTCTGGTAGTGGTCCACCCAGTCCGGGCGGGCCGCGGAACCGAACACGTACGGACCGGTCTTCAGCGTGGTGTCGTAGGACACGTACTGACGGTTCTCGACGATGTAGTGCTGGGCGTACTCCTTGGAGAACTTGCCCGTGATCCGCGAGAAGCCGGTGGCGGTCCAGCCGTTGTCACCCTGCTCCGCGTCGTCGCTGAACAGCGCGGCACCGTCGGCGTTGATCGCGATGTTGTCCAGCGCGAGGCCCTTCATGTGCAGGCCGCCGTCGGTGGTGTAGTGGAAGCGGACCTTGACGGCCTTGCCGGCGTAGGCGTTCAGCGAGTAGGACAGGTCGCCCCACTTGCCGCCCGAGTTGCCGGTGAGGCCCGGCGCGTCGGCGCCGTCCTTCTGCAGCGGGGTGCCGTTGAAGGTGCCGTCGATGGCCGTCCAGTGGGCGCCGCCGTCGGTGGAGACCTCGGCGTAGCCGTAGTCGTAGTCCTGCTCGATGTCGTACCAGGCCTTGGCGGTCAGCGTCGCCGAGGTCTTGCCGGTCAGGTCGACATCACGCACCAGCGAGACGTTCAGGTCGTCCGCGCTGCCGCTCCACCACTCGTTCGCACCCGCGAACGGGGTGTTGATCTCGGTGGTGACCGTCTTGTTCGGAAGGTCGACCACGACGGCCTGCGGGCGCTTGCTGTTGTACTCCGCCGGACCGGTCCAGTGGAAGGACAGCTTGTTGGCGCTGGCCTTGTCGTAGTTCAGCCAGCCGAGCTGCAGCTTGCTCCAGGCGTCGAGGTCGCCCGGCTTGTCGCCGATCGACGACTTGCCGTCGCCCAGCCAGGAACCGGAGGACATCAGCGACCAGAAGCCGACCGAGTTGTCGTCCTTGCCCGTGGTGTCGTACAGGTCCGGCAGACCGAGGTCGTGGCCGTACTCGTGGGCGAAGACACCGAGGCCGCCGTTCTCGGGCTGCATGGTGTAGTCGCCGACCCAGAGGCCGCTGGTGCCGACCGGGGTGCCACCGAGCTTGTTGTTGTCCGGGCCGGTCTTGCCGGCCTGGGCGCCGTAGACGTAGCTGCGGTGGGCCCAGAGCGCGTCGGTGCCCTGGACGCCGCCGCCGGCGGACTGGTCCTCACCGGCGTGCACGATCTGGAAGTGGTCGATGTAACCGTCGGGCTCGTTGAAGTTGCCGTCGTGGTCGTAGTCGTACCGGTCCCACTGGTCGTACTGCGCGATGGTGGCCTTGATCTGCTCGTCCGTCTGGCCCTTGGCCTTCTGGTCGGCGACCCAGGCGTTGATGCCGTCGCGGATCAGGTCCTGCGCGTTGTTGCAGACGTGCTGGCCGCAGTAGTCCGAGCCGTAACGGGCCTCGTTCCACGGCACCTTCACCCAGTCGGTGACCTGGCCGTCGACCGAGTAGCGGCCCGAGGACTGCTTCTCGTAGAAGGTCTTCAGCGAGTCGCCGGTCTTGGAGAAGTACATGTCCTGGTAGTGCGCCTGGTTGTAATCGGCCTGCCAGGCGGTCGAGTTGTCCTTCGACCGGTCGGGCTGGGCGATCATGTTGTGCGCCGGGCCGGGCTGGCCGCCGTACTTGACCTTGCCGTCCGGGGTGGTGGTGGTGTTGTCCACCTGGTCGCCGAAGTCGACGAGGATGGTGAAGATCTTGTCCGTGCGCTCACGGGCCAGCTCGACGTACTTGTCGCGGCCCAGCTTCACGGAGGTGCTGCTGCCGTGCTTCTCGACCTTGGCGGTGCCCGCCAGGAGCTGCTCGGTGGCGGCCTTCTGCTCGGCCTCGACCTTGGCGGTCAGCGGGCCCGGCAGGTCGTGGTCGACCTTGAGCGCCTGCGCATCGGCAGGGTCGTGCGAGACAGGGGCCGGCGTGGCGGCGGTGGCCGTCCCGGGCAGCAGGCCCGTGCCGAGCGCGGCCGTGACCGCGATGGCAGCAGTGGCCGCAGCGGCCCTCTTGGATATCTTCAACGTGGTGACGTCCTCCCCTTGCCGGCTCGGCTCTTGGCCCGCCGGCGAACCAATGAAAGACAGGTGGACGACATTTGATCCAAGCCCAGGTCAAAAAGAAAGACCTTGACCATGCATGATCACAACGCTATCCTCCGGCAGCCGTGATCAACTGATGGGCAGTCAAGAGTAAAGCGGGGCCCGCAGTTGGGGCATCCATCGCACCCGCACGAGCGGCACGACGCCCCGCCGGAGGCTCCGGCGGGGCGAAATCACAGGTTATGGATGTCTAAACAGTTTTAAAACTGAAAAGGACTCGGCCCCGACGTTCCGTCGGGGCCGAGTCCTTTTACGTACGACCGGTTACTTGGTCAGGTCCGGTCCGGAGGTCGAGACCGCGGCCGCCGGGGTGTCGGCCACCGGGGACTTCTCCTCGCCGCGGAAGGTGAACTTCGCTTCCTTGCCCTCGCCCTCGGTACCGACGACCACGATGTGGCCGGCGCGCAGCTCGCCGAAGAGGATCTTCTCGGACAGGTGGTCCTCGATCTCGCGCTGGATCGTCCGGCGCAGCGGACGGGCGCCCAGGATCGGGTCGTAGCCCTTCTTCGCCAGCAGCTTCTTGGCCTCGACGCTGAGTTCGAGACCCATGTCGCGGTCCTTCAGACGCTGGTCCACCTTGGCGATCATGAGGTCGACGATCTGGATGATGTCGTCCTCGGACAGCTGGTGGAAGACCACGATGTCGTCGACGCGGTTCAGGAACTCCGGCCGGAAGTGCTGCTTGAGCTCCTCGCTGACCTTGGCCTTCATCCGCTCGTACCCGCTCTGGGCGTCACCCGTGGCCGCGAAGCCCAGGTTGAAGCCCTTGGAGATGTCCCGGGTGCCGAGGTTGGTGGTCATGATGATGACCGTGTTCTTGAAGTCGACCACGCGGCCCTGGGAGTCGGTCAGGCGGCCGTCCTCCAGGATCTGCAGCAGCGAGTTGAAGATGTCCGGGTGGGCCTTCTCCACCTCGTCGAAGAGGACGACGGAGAAGGGCTTGCGGCGCACCTTCTCGGTCAGCTGGCCGCCCTCCTCGTAGCCCACGTAGCCGGGCGGGGAGCCGAACAGCCGGGAGACCGTGTGCTTCTCCGAGAACTCCGACATGTCGAGTGCGATCAGCGCGTCCTCGTCGCCGAAGAGGAACTCCGCCAGCGTCTTGGACAGCTCCGTCTTACCGACACCGGACGGACCGGCGAAGATGAACGAGCCGCCGGGGCGCTTCGGGTCCTTGAGGCCCGCACGGGTGCGCCGGATGGCCTGGGAGAGCGCCTTGATGGCGTCCTTCTGGCCGATGACGCGCTTGTGCAGCTCGTCCTCCATGCGCAGCAGGCGGGAGGACTCCTCCTCGGTCAGCTTGAAGACCGGGATGCCGGTGGCGGTGGCCAGGACCTCGGCGATGAGCTCCTCGTCCACCTCGGCGACGACGTCCATGTCGCCGGCCTTCCACTCCTTCTCCCGCTTGGCCTTCGCGGTGAGCAGCTGCTTCTCGTCGTCGCGCAGCGAGGCGGCCTTCTCGAAGTCCTGCGCGTCGATCGCGCTCTCCTTCTCGCGGCGGACCTCGGCGATCTTCTCGTCGAACTCGCGCAGGTCCGGCGGCGCGGTCATCCGGCGGATGCGCATCCGGGAGCCGGCCTCGTCGATCAGGTCGATCGCCTTGTCCGGCAGGAAGCGGTCCGAGATGTACCGGTCGGCCAGGGTGGCGGCGGCGACCAGGGCGGCGTCGGTGATCGAGACGCGGTGGTGCGCCTCGTACCGGTCGCGCAGGCCCTTGAGGATCTCGATGGTGTGCGGCAGCGACGGCTCGGCGACCTGGATCGGCTGGAAGCGGCGCTCCAGCGCGGCGTCCTTCTCCAGGTGCTTGCGGTACTCGTCGAGCGTGGTGGCACCGATGGTCTGCAGCTCGCCGCGGGCCAGCATCGGCTTGAGGATGCTGGCGGCGTCGATCGCGCCCTCGGCGGCGCCCGCACCGACCAGGGTGTGCAGCTCGTCGATGAACAGGATGATGTCGCCGCGGGTGCGGATCTCCTTGAGCACCTTCTTCAGGCGCTCCTCGAAGTCACCGCGGTACCGGGAGCCGGCGACCAGGGCGCCGAGGTCCAGGGTGTAGAGCTGCTTGTCCTTGAGGGTCTCCGGGACCTCGCCCTTGACGATCGCCTGGGCCAGGCCCTCGACGACGGCGGTCTTGCCGACGCCGGGCCGGCGACCAGATCTGCGGGGGAGCCCCCGGCGATCATCCGGTCCAGCGCGTCGTCGACGATCCGCTGGATCCGCGGGCGCATCGCCTCGACCCGCTTGACGATGAAGTCGCCGGTGAGCATGCGCCGTTGGCGGGCGTGCTCGGCGCCGTCGAGGCGCAGGAACGACGGGGTGGCCCGGTTCACCAGCTCGCGCCGGCCGGGGGAGAGGAACGGGAAGCCCGGGTGCCGGGCGTCGGCCGAGAAACGGTTGTCCGAGAGCACCGTACGGACCTCGGCGTGACCGGTGACCAGCCAGCAGTCGGAACCGTCCCACAGTCCGGCGCGGGTGACGGGGGCGGTGCGGTGGGCCTCCCGGTAGGCGGGCGGCGGGGCGAACGGGCAGCCGCCCCGGTCGGCGGGCAGCGCCGGCCGGGCGGAGCGCGTGTCGGGGGTGGAACGGGCGGATTCGGTCGGGGTGGTGGTCATGCCGGTCCTTCCGCGTGGGGGTGGGTGGTCACTCGTCGAGCGCGGTGTCGAGCACGGTGATGGCACTTCCGGGGCAGAGCGCGGCGGCGAGCCGGACGGCGGCGTGCTGCTCCTCGGCCGGCCCGGGGCGGACCAGCCGGACGAGCCCGTCCTCGTCGGACTGGTCGAAGACCCCGGGCGCGGTCAGCACGCACTGGCCCGAGCCGCAGCAGCGGTCCTGATCGACGGTCACCTGCATCGCGCCTCCAACGGCAGCGGGAACGGTTGCCTAGGTCAACCGATAGCACGCCGACCATCGCCGTGAGTACGTACCCGGAGAACTTCCGCGAACGTGTCCGATTCCGGGCGCCCGGTTTCGGCCGCCCCCGGCCGAGGGCGGAAACCGGCCATGAGTTTCGCCCGATGTTTCGTTCCCGGATCGATCGCAACAGCGCGGCCGGCCAGCGCAGATGGCCGTCCGGGGTTTCGCTCCCGGCCCATTCGCCTGCATCGATCCACGAATGTTCGTCCGACGGTTGACGCCGGTATTCGACCGTCGCCACCATTCCGGTCGGCATTCACCCCCACCCGATGCCACGGATCCCGACCTTTGACCGCCGGGCCCGGACGCGCCGGCGTCCCGGCCCGGCCCCACCCGCACCGGAGACACCCGTGCCCCCACCCCGCACCGGTCCACCACCCCGCTCCTGCTGCCCCTGCTCCTGCTCGCCCTGCTGATCGGCGCCCTGCCGCCCTGCAGTGCCGCAACCCGTACATCGGCACCGACGGCTGGGGCAACCCGGCCGCCGTCTGGCAGAACTGGACTACGACGGCAACGTGCTCGGCATGATGAAGTTCGCCGGGGACCACGGCAAGACGATGATCGTCTCCGAGGCGGCATGATGAACTTCACCGCCGACAACGGCGCCACCGACGGCCTGCAGCCCGTCCGCGGCAACCCGTGGGTCAAGCGCCTCTTCGGCCTGCTGAACTACAACGGCCCGATCCCCAACCAGTCCGGCAGCCACGACCTCTCCCGGGTCCTCACCGCCGTCACCTACATCGACCTCGACTTCCGCTACGGCTGGGACGCCGTGCCCGACGGCACCTTCGACTTCCCGCCCGACTCCGCCTGGTTCGTCGACGGCCGCCTCTCCCGCTACACCGACGCCCGCACCTCCTTCTGCCAGGGCCTCGCCGCCGGCGGCTTCACCACCCGCTGCCGCTGACCGCCCCGCCCCCCGGCGCCCCGGACGACCCCCGTCGTCCGGGGC
>NZ_JBEYFP010000234.1:0-8436 GCF_040634455.1 Kitasatospora sp. NPDC007106 | reverse complement strand
CGCCGCGATGCCTCCCGCGCCTACGTGCGGGGGCGGGCCGCGGTCGCGGCGGGCCCCCGTGCGGCGCCGACCGGATCACGTGCGGCGCCGCCCGTGGTGAGCCTGCCGCACCCGGCGGGCGGCCCGGAATCCGGAGCCCGGATTCCACGGATACGCAATCAATCCGGTTCGGTCGGGGCGACGGCCCGCGGCACCGCGGTGAGCTGCTGGCGGGAGCGTGCTCCGGTCTTCTGCAGGGCCCGCGCGACGTGCTGCTCGACCGTCCGCGGGGACAGGTGCAGGGCGGCGGCGATCTCCCGGTTGGTCATCCCGGCGGCGGCGAGCCGGGCGACCTCCTCCTCGCGCGGGGAGAGCAGGTCGCCGTAGGCGGGGCGGCCGGGCCCGCGGCGGTCCTCCGGCGGACGGTGGCCGCGCAGTTCGGCCCGGGTCCGGGCGGCGTCCCAGGTGGCGCCGAGTGCCTCGAAGGCGGCGGCGCTGTCGGCCAGTGCCTCGACCGCGGCCTCGGTGCCGGTACCGCCGGCCTCCAGGGTGCAGCGGGCGGCCGCGGCGGCGGTGAGGGCGGCGTGGTACGGGCGGGGCAGTGCCCGGTAGCCGGCGGCGGCCCGCTCGTAGTGGGTGCGGGCGGTCTCCGGGTCGCCGGTGGCCTCGGCGAGGGCGGCCCTGGTCCAGTGCAGGGCGGCCTCGGCGGAGGGGGCGTCCCGGCCGTCGAGGCCGGCGGCGAACTCGGCGGCCATCTCGCGGGCCGCCGCGGCGGCCCCGGCGCGGGCGGTCGCCTCGACGGCCCAGGGGGCGAGTTCGGCGGCCCAGGCCCAGACGCCCTTGGCACGCAGCCGGTCCCAGGCGAGGGCGGCCTCGGCGGCCGCACCCGCGGTGTCCTCGCGGGCGAGGGCGAGCCGGATCAGTGCGCCGGAGGAGGCGGCCGACAGCGGGACGGGGCCGTGGTCGCGGTCCGGGGCGTCCGGGCCGGAGAGGTACTCCTCGGTCTCGGCCCAGGCGCCGCGGGCCAGCGCGAGCAGCCCGAGCACCAGCCGGGCGTCGGAGGCGATGAAGGGCATGTCGCCGGCCTCGGCGACCAGGGCGCCGGCGCGGCCGGCGAGTCCGGCCCAGCGTCCGGTCGCCCAGTCGAGGACGAGGGTGCAGCCGCGGCCGGTCTGCTCGGCGTAGGAGGCTCCGCTGCGGGCGGCCAGGGCGACGCCCTCGCCGAGCAGGGCGCGGGAGCGGTCGTAGTGGCCGATCCAGACGGCGGCGTCGGCGGCGTTGCACAGCCCGCGGGCGGCCTGCTGGCGGACGGCGACGGGTTCGCCGTCCCGCGGCAGTGCGTCGACGAGCGGCCAGGCGGCGGGGTCGCCGATGTTGAGCAGCACGCTGACCCGGTTCGCGGCGACCGCGGCCCGGACGACCGGGTCGCCGACCTGCTCGGAGACGGCGAGGGCGCGTTCGATCCAGGCGACGTTCTCGGCGAGCGGGGCACCCGGCCAGTACGGCATGGAGAGCGCGGACATGGCCCGGGCGAGCAGCACGGGCTGTTCCTGGAGCTCGCCGACGGCCCGCTCCAGTTCGGCCAGGCCGTCGGTGCAGCGGCCGATCTGGTTGCAGAGCAGCAGGCCGAGGTCGAGCCGGATCTCGCCGCGCAGGGCGGGGGCGAGGCCGTGGTCGGCGACGATGTGCTGCAGCACGGCGAGGGTGCGGTCGGAGCGCAGGCCCATCACCGCGGAGCGGGCGAGCAGGGTGACCAGGCGGGAGCGGGCGTGCTCGGGCACCGGGCCGGTGGCGAGCGCGGACTCCAGCAGGGCGACGGCCCGCTCCAGGTCTCCGCGGTCGGCGTGCCGCTGGGCGGCCCGTTCGACGGCGTGCAGCCAGCCGCGTTCGCGTCCGCAGGCCCGGCGGTGCCCGGCCACCCGTTCCCAGGGCACGGGCTGCCGGCGGACGAGCAGGTCGGCGGCGCGGCCGTGCAGCTCCTCCCGGTGCGGGCCGGCCAGGTGGTCCCGGACGGCGGCGGCCGCGAGCGGGACCCGGAAGCCGTACCGGCCGTCGCCGTGGTCGTGCAGGGCCGCGGTGCGCAGGGCCGCCTGGACGGCCGTGCGGCCGGTGTCCGGGGCGAGCCCGGCGACTTCGGCGAGCTCCGCGGCGGTGGCGGGTTCGCCGAGGACGGCCGCGGCGTGCACGACCCCGCGGTGTCCGGCGGGCAGGGCGGCGGTGCGGCGCAGGGCGAGGGCGGTGAGCCGCGGCGGGGGTGCGAAGGCGTCCGGGAGCCGGCCCTCCCGGGCGGCGAGCAGGTCGAGCAGGTCGGCGACCACCTGGGCGGTGCCGCCGGCCGCCCGGTGCAGCCGGTCCGCGAGGTCGGGCGGGCAGCGGTCGGCGCCGAGCGCGGCGGCGGCCATCCGCCGGACCTCCTCGGGGCCGAGCGGTCCGAGGTGGTGGCGGACGACGGTGAGCCCGGCGGCGTACTCGGTGTCCGGGCCGAGCGGCAGCCCGGGTTCGTCCAGCTCCTCGGGGCGGTAGCCGAGCACGCAGGCGAGGCCGGCCGGCGGGTCGGCGAGCAGGGCGCCCAGGGCGGCCCGGAGCTCCGGGCCGGCCCGGTGGACGTCGTCGGCGAGGAGCAGCGCCGGGCCCGCGGCGGGGCCCTCGGCGTTGCCCTCGGCCGGGGCTGCGGTCTGCGGGTCGGTGCGGACGGGCACCGGGACGCCGTGGGCGAGCCGGGCGAGCAGGCGGCTCTTGCCGGTGCCGGCCTCGCCCTCGACGAGCAGCAGGACGGGGCGGCCGCCGCCGTCGGCCGTCCAGGCCCGGGCCAGCAGGTGCCGCAGTGCGGTCTCGTTCAGTGCGTCCACACGTGCCACCCTGTCGGAGTTCACCGGACCGCCGGGCTTTCTTTGCGTATCCGTACTTCAGTCTCCACTGATTGCCGCGACCGTGGGAGGGCGGGCAGCGTGGTCCGGGTCATGGCCTCGCGGCCCGTGGGTCGGCGGGGGCCGCCGCCGATGCCGCCCACCGCGCAGGCAGGAGCCCCGCGTGAGGAATTCGACCTCTTCCAGACCCGTCGCCCTGGCTCCCGGACCGGACGTTCCGGTCCGGACCTCCCGGCTGACGGCCTCGGTCACCCTCCCCGCCGTACCCGAGTCGGTGCCGCGGCTGCGCGGTACTGCGCGGGCGCTGGTGCGCAGCCGGCGGTTGCCGGCGGACGTGGCCGAGGCGCTCTCGGCGATCGTCACGGAGCTGGTGACCAATGCGGTGCTGCACAGCGGCAGTGCGGACGTGTCGGTGCTCTTCGAGGTGTGCGAGTCCGCGCTGACGGTGCGCGTCCGGGACTGGGGCCGGTGGCGCGAACGGACCGCTCCGCGCCGCGAGCCGGCCGACGTGGACGCGGCGTTCGGGCGCGGCCTGGACCTGGTCGACGCCTTCGCGGTGGACACCACCGTGGTCCGCTCCCCCGACGGCACCCTCGTCGAGGCCGTGATCGCCCTGTAGGGCCCGTCCCCGGCGCGCGGCGGACGCGAAGGCCGCGGTGCCGCGGTCGGCGCGGTGCTCGCGCAAAGACCCGGCCAAATCTATGGCATGCCCCCTTCAATGAACGGGCGGGCTACTGTCACGCTTCTCTCGGCCTCGCGACCGGCGGGCCCCGATCCCCGTCGGTCGTCAACGTGCCTTCCGTACGGGCGGGTTGACCCTTCGTCCGGCACGGAAGGGTCCCCTACCCGAAGAGGATCGATGAGAAGCACCCTTCTCCCCCTGGTCGCCGCCGGCGCGCTGCTCGCGGCCGCCGTGGCGGCCACCGGTGCCACCACGGCCACGGCGACCGCGGCGGCGGCCTGCACCCCCGCCCAGGTGGTCGCCAACGGCGGTTTCGAGTCCGGCAGTTCACCCTGGTCCGCGTCGAGCGGAGTGATCACCGGCGGCGGCGGGCAGACCGCGCACGGCGGCAGCTCCTTCGCCTGGCTGGACGGCTACGGCTCCTCCCACACCGACACGCTCTCCCAGTCGGTGACCCTGCCCGCGGGCTGCACCTCGGCCACGCTCAGCCTCTGGCTGCACGTGGACACCGCGGAGACCACCGCCGCCACCGCCTACGACAAGCTCACCGCGAGCATCGGCGGTACCGCGCTGGCGAGTTGGTCCAACCTGGACGCCCGTCCCGGCTACCTGCAGAAGACCTTCGACGTCTCCTCCTTCGCGGGCCGCACGGTGGCGCTCTCCTTCACCGGCACCGAGGACTCCGGCCTGCAGACCAGCTTCGTGCTGGACGACATCGCGCTGGACGTCTCCGGCGGCGGCACCCCGACACCCACGCCCACGCCCACGCCGACGCCGAGCCCCACCGGCACCCCGACGCCGGACGCCACCCGGACCCCGGCCGCACCGGCCTACACCGTCTCGCTGAGCAGCGACGCCTCCGGCGCGTCCTGGACGGGCCACGAGAGCGTCTCCTTCACCAACGCCTCGGCCACCCCGCTCACCGAGGTGTACCTGCGGCTGTGGGACAACGCGCACGGCAGCTGCCCGAGCACCCCGATCACCGTCACCAACGTCACCGGTGGGACGGCCGCCGCCCTCTCGGTGGCCTGCACGGCGATGAAGGTCACCCTGCCCGCGCCGCTGGCCCAGGGCCAGGGCGGGACGGTCGGCTTCGACCTCGGCATCACCGTGCCGAGCGGCGCGGACCGCTTCGGCCACGACGGGGCGTACGACTTCCTCGGCAACGCGCTGCCGGTGCTGGCCGTCCGGGACGCCGCGGGCTGGCACCTCGACCCGTACACCAACAACGGGGAGTCGTTCTACTCGCTGGCCGCGGACTTCGACGTGACCCTGGACCACCCCAGCGGCCTGCTGGTGCCGGCCACCGGGACCTCGGTGGACACCCCCGGCACCCCGGGCCGCACCGTCACCCGGGCAACGGCGGCCAAGGTGCGCGACTTCGCCTGGGGCGCCGGGCCGTTCACCAGGATCAGCGGCACCTCGACGGCGGGCGTGAAGGTCAACGTCTACGCGGTGAGCGGGATCTCCTCCGGTGACGCCCAGTCGATGCTGACCACCGCCGAGTCCGCGGTGGACGCCCACGCGCAGCGCTTCGGCGCCTACCCGTACGCCGAGTTGGACGCGGTGCTCGACAACAGCTTCTGGTTCGGCGGCATGGAGTACCCGGGCTTCGTGCTCGACCTGGTCTCCACCACCGCGCTGACCCACGAGATCGCGCACCAGTGGTTCTACGGGATCGTCGGCGACGACGAGTACACCAGCCCGTGGCTGGACGAGTCGTTCACCGACTACGCCACCGACCTGGCGCTCGGCAAGACCGGCAGCAACTGCTGGAGCAGCGTCTCCTGGTCGTCCTCCGCCGAGAAGATCACCGACTCGATGGCGTACTGGGACGCGCACGCGTCCCGGTACTCCACCGTCGTCTACACCTACGGCAAGTGCGCCCTGCACGACCTGCGGCGGCTGATCGGCGACGGCGCGATGAGCACGCTGCTGCACGACTACGCGCAGTCGCACTGGTACGGGGTGAGCACCACCGCCGAGTTCAAGGCGGCGGCCCAGGCCGCGGCCGGCACCGATCTGACCTCGTTCTGGACCCAGCACCGGATCGAGGGCTGAGGGCCGGACCGCCCCGACGCACACGGCACCGGGCGCCCCGTGGAGGGGCGCCCGGTGCTCCGCCGTTCGAGTGACACGAGGACCCGGACGGGACGGCCGGTCAGGCCAGCAGCTTCGCCTTCGCCTTCTGGAACTCCTCCTCGGAGATGGCGCCGGTGGTCTTCAGGTCGGCGAGCTTGGCCAGCTGGTCGGCGTGGCTCTGGCCCGTGCCGCCGGCTGCGCCGCCCCCGCCCCCGCCGCCGTCGGCGGCCGCGCGGCGGATGTACGCCTGGAACGCCTCGTCCGTCCGCTGCGCCTGCTCCAGATCGCGCTGGGCCATCGAGCCGCCGCGCGCGATCAGGTAGACCAGCACGCCGATCAGCGGCAGCAGGATGACGAAGATCGTCCAGCCGGCCTTGCCCCAGCCGCCCATGTCCTTGCTGCGGAAGATGTCCGTGATGATCTTGAATAGCAGGAAGAACCAGAGGATGAAGACGAAGAGCTCCAGCATCGTCCAGAAGATGTTGAGCAGCGGGTAGTCGTCCATGGCACTCCCGTCCCAGCCGTTCGCCGGTCGACCGGCGGGCTGTCGGTCCACGGCGGCGCCCCCGCACCGCCCGTCCCAGCCGTCCGGTCCGGACAGGGGACAGAACGAGTCATACCATCGCATTCCGGGCGCAGCACTCGGCGTGTCGGCCGATCGGGGGGCTCCGTGGAGGCCCGCCGTCCGGTCACACCCCGGCAAGCGCGCGGTCACGATTCGGCCGACTGCCGCCGAGGTCGGCAGTCGTCCTTGTGCGGGCCGGGCCGGATGATTTTGACTAGCGCTGCTAGTTAAAAGTCGACGAGGGAGCGCCCGTGAGACCACCCGCCCTGGCTCCGCCCGCCGCCGCATCGACTGGCCCCGCCCCGAAGCCCCGGCTGCGCGGCCTGCCCGAAGAACCGCCCGCCCGGCGGCCCGTCCGGTCCCGGGCCGACACCGCCTCCGAACAGCTGCTCCGCCGCACCGCCGGCCACCTGCTGCAGGACGTCGACGGACTCGCCCGCGAGCTCGTCGCGCAGATCAGCGCACGGGAGCCCGCCTACCCCGCCACCATCGGCCCCGAGGAGCTGCGGCTGGAGGTGCGCACCTCGCTGGAGAGCTCGGTGCGCACCCTGCTCGACCCGCCCGGCACCTGGGAGGCCGCCCGGCTCTGCTCCTGGCAGATCGGCGCCCGCCGCGCCCAGCGCGAACTCCCGCTGGACGCCCTGCTGCACGCCTTCCGGCTCGGCGGGGCCCTGGTCTGGCGACGGCTGGTCGAGACGGCCACCCGCCGCGAGCCCGACCACGCCCACCTGCTGCTGCACAGTGCCGCCGGCATCTGGAGCTTCGTCGACGAGCACTCCGACCTGATCACCCAGGCCTACCGGCTGGTCGAGAGCCAGACCGCCCGCGAGCACCGCGAACGCGCCCGCGCCATGGTGCAGGCCCTGCTCGACGGCACCACCCGGATCACCGACCTGCCCACCGTCGCCGCCGCGCTGGACCTCCCCGAGCGCGGCCGGTACGCGGTCGCCGCCCTCGCCGGACCGGTCGGGCCGCCCCGGCACCCCGCCGAGGCCGCCCCGGTGCTCGCCGAACCACCCCCCGGGGTGCGGATCGTCCGGCACCGCGGCACCGACGGCGAGCACGCCCTCGTCCTGCTCGGCGACGCCGACCCGGCCGAGGTCGCCGCCTGCCTCGGCCACCACCGCGGCGCCCGGGTCGGCATCGGCACCGTCGTCGAGGAGCTCGCCGAGATCGGCGCCGCCCGGCGCTCCGCCGACATCGCGCTGCGCACCTGCACCGCCGACGGCGACGTCGCCCTGCTGCACGAGCGGCTGCCCACCGCCCTGGTCGTCTCCCTCCCCGACTTCGGCACAGCGCTGGTCGACCGGGCACTCGGCGCCGTCCTGGAGCTCGACGTCCAGGACCGCGAGTCGATGCTCAGCACGCTCGACGTCTGGCTGGACAGCGCCGGCTCCGCCCAGCGGGCCGGCACCCGGCTGTTCTGCCACCGCAACACCGTGCTCAACCGGCTGCGCCGGTACGAGCAGTTGAGCGGCCGCAGCCTCAACCACCCGCGCCACCTGGTCGAGTTGTCGCTCGCCCTGGACGCGTACCGGCTGCTGCCGTCCTGACACCGCGGCGCCGCCGCCGGGGCCGTCCTGAAGCCCCGGCGGCGGACCTGCCGTGCACTCTCCCCGCTCCCGGACCGCCCGCGCCGCCCCCGGCCGCCGGTACTGGTCGAGCTCACAACGCGGCCCGCCGGGCGCTGTGCAGCCGCAACGCGTGCCCGTCCCGCCATGGACCGCCGCTGCGCCGCCGTGGTGTCCTGCCGCTCACCCAGAACCGGGCAGACGCCCCCGTCGCCCGAGCTTCCCACCCTCCCGAGCGGCTGCTGCCCCGTGTGCGCGGCCCGGCGCTCGGACGCAAGGAGCACCATGAGCCCACCCGAGCGGTCGAGCGCGCTGACCGTCGAGAATCTGCACGTCGCCTACGGGCGCGCCGTCCGGGCGCTGCGCGGGGTCTCGCTGGACCTCCCGGCCGGGCGGATCACCGCCGTCCTCGGCGCCAACGGGGCCGGCAAGAGCACCCTGCTGCGGGCCGTCTCCGGCACCCTCGGCCTGCACCGGGGCGCGATCACCGCCGGGACGGTGGCGGTCGACGGCCGTCCGCTGGCGGAGGACGCGGCCCTGGCCGTGCGTGCGGGCGTCGTCCAGGTCCCCGAGGGCAGACGGGTGTTCGCCGACCTCACGGTCGAGGAGAACCTGCGGGCCGGCGAGCTCGGCCGCGGCCGCCGCGGCGCCGCGACCCGGCGGGAGGCCCGGCCGCCGCGGCGCCGCGAC
>NZ_JBEYFP010000233.1:0-8447 GCF_040634455.1 Kitasatospora sp. NPDC007106 | reverse complement strand
GCACCAGCGCCGGGCCCGGCACGCCCTCGACCGCGCGGCAGAGGGCGGCCAGGCTGCTCAGGGTGTCGGTCACCCCGACGATGACTCTGGACGGTTCGTTCATGCTCCCGGTGGACACCGGTGAACAGCAGAGGACGGGGTCCTTGACGCAACGATGACGGATCGGGACCCAGGTTTCACGCGGCCCTGACAGCGGCGTCCGTGTCAACGCTCCGTCAATCGGTGCTGGCGCAGCGTCAGGATTCCGTCAGGGCGCGGGCAGCGGTGCCGCGGTGCGCGGTTGGCTTGGCTGCCGGCCGTCGGGTCGGCCTCCAGCCGCCGGTCCGTGCCCGAGAAGGTCTGCCGCATGCTCTCCCTTGCTCCCGAGAAGGACGTCGTCGCGCCCGCTCCGGTGGGGCGGCCCCCGGGTCGGCGGCACCGGGCGGGTGGCGCCCTGCTCGATCCGAAGCAGCTGGCCGCGGCCCTGCCGGAGGCGCTGCGCAAGCTGCACCCCCGGGTGATGGTGCGCAATCCCGTGATGTTCGTGGTCGAGGTCGGTTCTGCGCTGACCACCCTGTCGGCGGTCCTCTCGCCGAGCGTGTTCGCCTGGCTGATCGGCCTCTGGCTGTGGCTGACGGTGGTGTTCGCCAACCTGGCCGAGGCGGTCGCCGAGGGACGCGGCAGAGCGCAGGCGGCCTCGCTGCGCCGGACCCGGACGGGCACCACGGCGCGGCGGCTGCGCAGTTGGCGGGTGGGGCTGACCCGGTTCGAGGAGGAGATCGTTTCCGCCGAGCGGCTCCGCCTGCACGACTTCGTGGTCGTGGAGGCGGGGGAGACCGTTCCCGGTGACGGCGATGTGGTCGACGGGATCGCGGCGGTGGACGAGTCGGCGATCACCGGGGAGTCGGCGCCGGTGATCCGCGAGGCCGGCGGCGACCGCTGCTCGGTGACCGGCGGAACGACGGTCCTGTCCGACCGGATCGTCGTGCGGATCACGGCCAAGCCGGGGCTGACCTTCATCGACCGGATGATCGCCCTGGTCGAAGGTGCGGAGCGGCAGAAGACGCCGAACGAGATCGCACTCAACCTACTGCTCGCCTCACTGACCGTCGTCTTCATCCTCTCCGTGGTCACGCTCCAGCCGATGGCCGTCTTCGCGGGCGCCGAGCAGTCGACCGCGGTGCTGGTGGCTCTCCTGGTGGCGCTGATCCCGACCACGATCGGTGCGCTGCTCTCCGCGATCGGCATCGCCGGCATGGACCGGCTGGTGCAGCGCAACGTGCTCGCCATGTCCGGCCGGGCCGTGGAAGCGGCCGGCGACGTGGACGTGCTGCTGCTCGACAAGACCGGCACCGTCACCCTCGGCAACCGGCAGGCGGTCCGCCTCCTGCCCGCCCCGGGCGTGCCGAACGACCGGCTCGCCGAGGCCGCCCGGCTGTCCTCGCTGGCAGACGAGACCCCCGAAGGCCGCTCCATCGTGAGCCTGGCCAAGGACTACGGCCTGCGTGAGCGCGCGCCCGGGGAGTCGGGGCGCACGGAGTTCGTGCCGTTCAGCGCGCAGAGCCGGATGAGCGGCGTCGACCTGCTCTGGCCCGACGGAACGGTGATCAGCGTGCGCAAGGGCGCCTCGGCGGCGATCTCCGCCTGGGTGTACGAGCGGGGCGGGCTGGTGTGGGGCGAAGTGCTGGAGGCCGTCGACGCGATCGCCGCCCAGGGCGGCACCCCGCTGCTGGTCGCCGTCCACGACCGGCACGGAGCGCGCGTGATGGGCGTCGTCGAGCTGAAGGACGTGGTCAAGGACGGCATCCGTGAGCGCTTCGCGGAGCTGCGTCGGATGGGCATCCGGACGGTGATGGTCACCGGCGACAACCCGCTGACCGCGCGGGCGATCGCGGCCGAGGCGGGGGTGGACGACTTCCTGGCGGAGGCCACGCCCGAGGACAAGCTCGCCCTGATCAAGCGGGAGCAGGAGGGCGGGAAGCTGGTCGCCATGACCGGCGACGGGACGAACGACGCCCCGGCGCTCGCCCAGGCCGATGTCGGCGTGGCGATGAACACCGGGACCTCGGCCGCGAAGGAGGCCGGCAACATGGTGGACCTCGACTCCAACCCCACCAAGCTGATCGACATCGTCGAGGTCGGCAAGCAACTGCTGATCACCCGGGGCGCGCTGACGACGTTCTCGATCGCCAACGACGTGGCGAAGTACTTCGCGATCATCCCCGCCATGTTCGCCGGCGCCTACCCGGGTCTGCGCCACCTCAACATCATGGAGCTGCACAGCCCGACGTCCGCGATCACCTCGGCGATCATCTTCAACGCGCTGATCATCGTCGCGTTGATCCCGCTCGCCCTGCGCGGAGTGCGGTACCGCCCGGCCTCCGCCTCCCGGCTGCTCGCCCGCAACCTCCGTGTCTTCGGCCTCGGCGGACTGGTCCTCCCGTTCGTCGGCATCAAGCTGATCGACACGCTCGTGGTGCAGTTCCTCTTCTGAGCAGGGCGGGTCGCCGGCTTCGCACGTCAAGAATGCGTCGGGATCGGGGCCTGTGGCGTCAGGAACCCGTCAGGACCGGCTTCGCGGGGTGTGACGGCGGCTTGGCTGACGACCGACGAATGTCCGACCGCCGAGGGAGCGCACCCGTGAGGCTGTACCGTGTCCGGCCCGGGGGCCGCTGGCTTCACCCGGCAGTGCAGCGGCTGGGCACCGGCATGTCCCTGGCCGTGGCGCTGACCGTGAGCGGCTTCCTCACACCGGTGCTCGGCTGGGTCGGGGAGCTGAACGCGGGCTGGTACACCTTCGGCGCGTACGCGCTGCTGTGCACCCTCGTCGGTGCCGTGTCCCGCCCGGCAGCGGCACCTCTGACAGGTCTGTCGGGCTGGCTGTTCTTCAACGGCTTCGCCGTCCACCGCTACGCCGTGCTGGGTTGGGCCGGCCGCACGGACTTGCTGCGCCTGGGCGTCTTCACGGTTGCCGCGCTCCTCGCGGCCCTGCCCGGCGCGATGCCGCGGCGGAGGATCAGGCTCGAGGTCGTCCAGCTCGCCGATCACCGTGCAGACGACCGCTGTTGAGCGATGTCAAGGATTCGTCAGAGCGGGTGACGGTCCCTTGCGGGGCCCGGCTGACGACACTTGAATGGACGTCATGAACCGACCGGCACGCCACCACGACCGCCCGCCGCATCCGCGGGCGCTGGGCTGTGCCACGGTCGTCGTTCGCACGGTCCGGTAGGGATCGCCTCCCCGCGCCCCACCCGATCGTGCCGCGGCAGACGGGCAGAACAGCAGCCCGCCTACCGGTCGTGTCCCCGCCGGGCACTCAGAGCGCTGACGCTCGCGCCCGGCGGGAATTCCGCTGCCACCTTCCGCACCTCCGACACCCGGACGCGCCCTCGCGCGCCCCGGCCTCCGGGGTGCCCTCCTTCCTGGGATCGAACCATGTCCGAAGTCCTGTCCGCCCGCACTGCCCTCGTGACCGGTGCCTCCTCCGGGATCGGCTGGGAGACGGCCCGGCTGCTCGCCGAGCACGGTGCCACCGTCGTCCTGCACGCCCGTACCCTCAACGAGGGCGAGCACGCGGTCGACCGCCTGGTGGCCCGGGGCGTCTCCCGCGAGCGGCTCCACCTCGTCACCGCCGACTTCACCCGCCTCGCCGAGGTCCGGAACCTCGCCGCCGCCGTGGCGGCGGCCTTCCCGGCGCTGGACCTGCTGGTCAACAACGCGGCGATCATGGCGCCGGAGCGGTGCACGCTGAGCGAGGACGGCATCGAGGTGTCCTTCCAGGTCAACTTCCTGGCGGCGCACGTGCTGGCGAACCTGCTGCAGGACTCGCTCTCCGCAGCGGGTGACGCCCGGATCGTCAACGTCTCCTCCTCGCTGCACCGCACCGCCGCGATGAACTGGAACGACCCCAACCGGGTCAAGAAGTACTCCCGGGTCGCCGCCTACGCGCAGTCGCAGCTCGCCCTGAGCATCGACACCCTCGCCATGGCCCCCGAAGGCTCCGGCATCACCGCCGTCAGCGTGAACCCCGGCCTGTGCGACACCGCGCTGCTGCCGCTGTACGGACGGGTCGGCGCGCCGCCGGCCGAGGGCGCCGCCGCGGTCGTCCGGCTCTGCCTGCCGGACGTCCGCCTCACCAACGGCGAGTACTACGAAGGCGGCGACATCGCCCCGACCGCGATCGCCGTCCACGAGGACCGCTCGCAGCGTCGCCTGGGACGGCTTGCCGACCGACTCGTCACCGGAGCCTGACCCACCCACTCGCACCACCCGACAGGAGGGACGTGTCCAAGCGCGCCCGGAAGAAGAAGGCCCGCCGCAAGAAGAAGGCCAACCACGGCCGCAAGCCCGGCCAGTAGCCGGCCCTGAACCACCCGGCGCCGCGTGCCACCGGCGCCGGGTGTCACCTCCGAACCCCCGGGAGCCCCGTCGCTCCCGGGGGTTCGGCCTGCTCTGCCGTCAGGACGGCATCAAGATCACGGGGTATGCCGTCAGGACGCCGTAGGGAAGGACTCCGCCGGTCGGAACGTGTCGGACGATCGCACCAACATGCCCTGTCCGTGGAGGTACCCGATGTCCGGTCCCGTCGATCCGTTGCCCGCCGGAGTCCAGGAGGCGGCCGAGCCCGAGCCGCCCGACAGCCGTCCGGCCGACGACCGCCACCGGCTGACCGCCCTCGGCGGCCTGGCCGCGCTCTCCCTCGACGCCATGGCCTCGGTGGCGTACGGACCGGAGTCGATCGTCCTGGTGCTGGCCGCGGCCGGCGGGTACGGGCTCGGGTTCACCCTGCCGGTGACGGCGGCGATCGCGGTGCTGCTGGCGGTGCTGGTCGCCTCGTACCGGCAGGTGATAGCGGCCTTCCCGGACGGTGGCGGCTCGTACGCCGTCGCCAAGGCACACCTGGGCAGACGCGCGGCGCTGACGGCCGCCGCCTCGCTGGTGATCGACTACATCCTGAACGTCGCCGTCTCGGTGACCGCCGGCGTGGCCGCGCTGACCTCCGCCTTCCCCGGGCTGTACGCGGACCGGGTCTGGCTCTGTCTCGGTGTGCTGGCTCTCGTCACGGCGGTCAACCTGCGGGGCATCGCCGAATCCGCTCGCTGGTTCATGGCGCCGACCGCGGTGTTCGTGCTGTCGATCCTGGCGATCATCGTCGTGGGCCTGTTCCGGGACGCGCCCGCCTCCACCGAGGCCGCCGCCGGGCACGCATCCGCACTGGCCGGCAACGCCACCGCCGTCGGTGCGCTGCTGCTGCTGAAGGCCTTCGCCTCCGGCTGTTCCGCGCTGACCGGTGTGGAGGCGATCGCCAACGCGGTGCCGTCCTTCCGGACACCCGGCGTCAAGCGGGCGCAGCGTACCGAGGTGGCGCTCGGAGCGCTGCTGGGCGTGATGCTGATCGGCCTGGCCGTGTTGATCGGCCGCTTCCATCTGCAGCCGGTCGAGGGTGTGACGGTGCTGGCCCAGCTCGCGGACGCCTCACTCGGCCACGGCTTCGGCTTTTACCTGGTCCAGTTCGCCACCGTCGTCCTGTTGGCGCTGGCCGCCAACACCTCCTTCGGCGGCCTGCCGGTCCTGATGCACCTGCTGGCGCGCGACAACCACCTGCCGCACGTCTTCGCGCTGCGCGCCGACCGCCAGGTCCACCGGCACGGCGTGCTCTTCCTGGCCCTCGTCTCGGCCGCCCTGCTGGTCGCCTCCGGCGGCGACGTGAACAGCCTGGTGCCGCTCTTCGCGATCGGCGTGTTCGTCGGCTTCACCATCTGCCAGGTCGGCATGGTCCGGCACTGGCGGCAGCAGCGCGGCCCCGGCTGGCACGGCAAGGCGCTGCTGAACGGCTTCGGCGCCCTGCTCACCGGCATCGCGACGCTGGTCGTCACCGGCACCAAGTTCACCGAGGGCGCCTGGGGCATCTGCCTGGCCCTGCCACTGATGGTCCTGCTGTTCGAGGTGATTCAGCGGGCCTACGCCCGGATCGGCGAGCGCCTCGGCCTCGGCCGGGTTCCCGCACCGGTCACCCGCCAACGCTCCCTCGTGATCGTCCCCGTCCACGCCATCACCAGGCTCACCAGGGACGCCCTCTCCGCCGCGGTGAGCCTCGGCGACGAGGTCCAGGCCGTCACCGTCGTCCATACCGCACCGGACGCCGAGGACCGACAGGCGGCCGAGGCTCTACGCCGCGACTGGGAACTGTGGCGACCCGGTGTCCCCCTGGTCGAGATCCCGGACGGCCACCGGCGCCTCGGCCGGCCCATCGCCGACCACGTCGATGCCCTGACTGCCGAACGCGCGTATGACCGGATCACCGTCCTGATCCCCGAGGTCGAACCCGCCCGGCTGTGGCAGCGCGCCCTGCAGAACCAGCGCGGCGCCGTCATCGACCGCGCCCTGCGCCGCCGCACCGACGCCGTCGTCTGCCGCCTCCGACTGCGCACGTGAGGCGTCCGAAATACCCCTTATGGCGTTTTCCGTGTGCGGATGTTGACGATCCCTTAACGGTCTTCTTAACGCACCCGAAACGGCATCAAATGAGAGCTGCCACCCCTCTCACCTGGGGAAACGTTCAGCGGGCGGAGCAATGGAGGGGGCCGTACGACAACATTGCAGCCGTGTGCGCAAGCCATACGCTCGATTTGTGTTCAACCTGCCCCAGACGCTGAAGCGTCTCGTGATCGGCCGGGCGATGCGCAGCGAAGAGCTCGGCGAGACGCTGCTGCCCAAGCGACTGGCGCTGCCGATCTTCGCCTCCGACCCGCTGTCCTCCGTCGCGTACGCCACCGGCGAGATCCTGCTCGTCCTCACGGTCGGCGGTACCGCCTTCCTCTACCTGACGCCGTGGGTCGCCGCGGCGGTCGTCGTGCTGATGGCCGTCGTGGTGATGTCCTACCGCCAGGTCGTGCACGCCTACCCGAGCGGCGGCGGCTCCTACGAGGTGGTGTCGAAGAACCTCGGGGCGAGCGCCGGCCTGGTGGTGGCGGCGTCGCTGCTGGTCGACTACGTGATGACCGTTGCCGTGTCGGTGGCTTCGGGTGTGGACAACATCATCTCCGCTTTCCCGGGCCTGGCGGACTACCGGGTCGGCTTCGCGCTCGGCTTCGTCGTCCTGCTCACGGCGATGAACCTGCGGGGCGTCCGCGAGTCCGGGCGGGCGTTCGCCGCACCGACGTACCTGTTCATCACCGCGATCCTGCTGATGATCGGTACCGGCATGATCCGGGTGGTGTTCGGCGAGACCCCGGTGGCCGAGAGCGCGGCGTACGGAATCGAACCGGAGCCGGGCAAGGCGAACCTGGCCGGACTGGCGCTGCTGCTCCTCGCGCTGCGGGCGTTCGCCTCCGGTTGTACGGCGCTGACCGGCGTCGAGGCGATCTCCAACGGGGTGCCCGCCTTCCGCAGGCCGAAGTCGAAGAACGCCGCCACCACGATGGCGGCGATGGGCCTGACCGCGGTCGTGATGTTCGTCGGCGTCACCTGGCTCGCCATGGTGGCCAAGGTCCACTACGTGGACGACCCCTGCCAGCTGACCGGCGTCTCCGGTGACTGCGCGAACTACACCCAGCCCACCGTGATCGCCCAGCTCGCCGCCTCCGTCTTCGGCGGCAGCGACAGCATCCTGTTCTACGTGGTCCAGGCCGCCACGGCACTCGTGCTGATCCTCGCGGCCAACACCGCGTTCAACGGCTTCCCCCTGCTGGCGTCGATCCTCGCCCAGCACCGCTACCTGCCCCGCCAGCTGCACACCCGCGGCGACCGCCTCGCGTACTCCAACGGCATCATCGCCCTGGCGGTGGTGGCCGGCGCCCTCCTGTGGTTCTACCAGGCGAACGTCACCAGCCTGATCCACCTGTACATCCTCGGCGTGTTCACCTCCTTCACCCTCTCCCAGTTCGGCATGGTCCGGCACTGGAACGACGTGCTGCGCACCGGGACGGACCCGGCGGTGCGTTCCTCGGCGCGCCGCTCCCGGGTGATCAACGCCTTCGGCGGCGTGTTCACCGCCCTGGTGCTGGTGATCGTGCTGGCCACCAAGTTCACCCAGGGCGCCTGGCTGGCGGTCCTGGCCGCAGCGGTGCTGTGGCTGATGATGCGGGGCATCCGCCGCCACTACGACGCGGTCTCCGACGAACTGGCCGTCGAGGACGCCCGGGCCGAGTCGGTGCGGCCGGCCAGGGTGCACGGAGTGGTGCTGGTCTCCAAGCTGCACAAGGCCACCCTGCGGGCCCTCGGCTACGCCCAGGCGTTCCGGCCGGACAGTCTGGAGGCCCTGACGGTGGCGGTGGAGAAGGACGCCACCGAGGAGCTCGGCTCGCAGTGGAGCGCCTACGACGTGCAGGTGCCGCTCAAGGTGCTGGACTCGCCGTACCGGGAGATCACCAAGCCGGTCGTCCAGTACGTCCGCGAGTATCGGCGCAACCACCCGCACGAGGCGATCGCGGTGTTCATCCCGGAGTACGTGGTGGGGCACTGGTGGG
>NZ_JBEYFP010000232.1:0-8537 GCF_040634455.1 Kitasatospora sp. NPDC007106 | reverse complement strand
CAGCACGCACGCCACCAGCAGGGTGCGCCGCTCCGGCCGGGGCGCCGCCGCCGCGGGCGGCTGCGCCCGGAGCACCGCCCGCGGCGACCCGTCAGACATGGCTCGCCCGCAGCTGCCGGAGCCGGTGGCAGAAGTCCTCGATCTCCGCCGTGCCCATGTTGGCGCGCAGCATCAGCCGCAGGCCGGCCTTGCCGCGGGCGATCACCGGGAAGAAGATCGGCGAGGCGTAGTAGCCCTGCTCCAGGAGGGCCCGGCCGAGGGCCACGGTGGCGTCCTCGGAGCCGATGTCGACGAACCGGATGGGCAGCCCGTCACCGGCCCGCGCCGTCGGCAGCAGGCTGTCGAACAGGTCGACGTTCTGCTGCAACCGCTTCTGCAGCAGGCCGAGTTCGTCGGAGCGGTGCAGCTCGGCCGAGGCCATCACGGCGCCCAGACCGGCCGTGTTGATCCGCTGCGACCACATCAGCGGCCCGCCGTTGCGCAGCGCGACGTCGCGGCGCTCCCGCGAGCCCCGGGGGCCCAGGAAGATCGCGCCGCCGGAGGCGCCGAAGCCCTTGTTCAGCGAGGTGATGATCAGCGTCCGGTCGTTGATCGCGCCCATCGTCTCCAGCACGACGCCGCGGCCGTTGGCCCCGACCGTGGAGATGCCGTGGGCCTCGTCGAAGAACAGGAACAGGCCGTACTTCTCCTGCAGCCGCAGCAGGTCCGCGACCGGCGCCCTGCCGCCCGTGCTGTAGACGCCGTCGGCGACGTAGGCGACCTGGGGGTGCTTGCGGCAGAGGTCCTCCAGCGCGTCCAGGTCGTCGTGGGCGACGGTGACGACCTGCGTCTCGTCGGCGACGTTCGCCTTCATCGCGTTGAGGCAGAAGTGGGCGTTCTTGTCGAACACCATCAGCGGCGGCGTCCCGCCGGTGAGCAGCCCGGAGGCGAGCAGCGGCAGGGCGGCCCAGGCGGCGGCCGCGCAGGAGGCCACCGTGACGGCCTCCACGTCGAACAGCTCGGACAGCGCGTCCTCGGCGTCCCTGAGGGCGGCGAAGCGGATGCGCATCCGGGAGGTCGAGGTGTTGAGCGAGCCCTCGGCGAGTACCGCGTCGGCCGCGGCGCGGACGAGCTTCGGGTGGGTGTCGAGGCCCAGGTAGGAGTACGAGGACATGTTGACGAACTCGTGGCCGTCGGCGAGCGACCGGTGCCGGCCGTCGCCCAGACCGGCGGCGACGATGTCGAACATGCCGGCCTCGGTGGTGGTCTCCCAGAAGTCGTGGCTGATCCTCGCCGACTTCTTGATGTTCATGAACGCGTGCATGGCGGTGCTCCGTGGGGAGGTGACAGGGGGGAAGGGGCGGCCGGGGCAGGCCCGGTACGAGGCCCGGCGGCCTCCGGCGGCGGGCTCAGGCGTACTCGTAGAAGCCCCGGCCCGCCTTGCGCCCGAGCAGGCCGGACTCGACCATGCGCGACAGCAGCGGGGACGGGGCGTACAACGGCTCGCGGAACTCGCGGTAGAGGGCGTCGGCGGCGGCCGCGACCACGTCGAGGCCGACCATGTCGCACAGGCGGAGCGGACCCATCGGGTGGCCGCAGCCCAGCTGCATGCCCTGGTCGACGTCCTCGGCGGAGGCGAATCCGGACTCGACCATCCGGACGGCCGCGACCAGGTACGGCACGAGCAGGGCGTTCACCACGAACCCGCTGCGGTCGCCGGACGGGATCGACACCTTGCCCAACCGGTCGGTCAGGAAGGCCTCGACCCGCCGCCGGACCGCGTCGTCGGTGAGCAGCGTGGGCACCACCTCGACCAGCGGCATCGCCGCGACGGGGTTGAAGAAGTGGACACCGATGACGCGCTGCGGGCGGGTGGTGGCCCGGGCCAGCCGGGTGATGGTGATCGCCGAGGTGGTGGAGGCGAGCACGGCGTCGTCCTCCACCACCTTGTCGAGGGTGGCGAACAGCTCGGCCTTGAGCGCCTCGTCCTCCGGAACCGCCTCGACCACCAGCTGCCGGTCGGCGAGGTCGCCGAGGTCCGTGGTGAAGGAGATCCGGGACATCGCCGCGTCCCGCTCCTCGGCGGTCAGCTTCTCCTTGGCGACCCGCCGGTCCAGCGCGGCGGCGATCCGCGCCGGTGCGGAGCGCAGCGAGGACTCGCGGGAGACCGCCACCCTGACGTCCACCCCGGCGACGGCGCACACCTCGGCGATGCCGGAGCCCATCGCGCCCGAGCCGACCACGCCGACCCGCTCGACGCGGTGGACGCCGTCGTCCTGCCCAATGCCCTCCGCCGTCGAATTCTTCCGCCTGGCCGAGCTGAATGCGTGCACCACGTTCTCCGGGTTCTTCGAATGGAACTCGCCGGGTCGGATCGTGTCCGACCCGGCGGTCGAAAAGACTTCCAACGCGTTGCTCGCACTGTCAACCGGCAATTATTTGCCGATTCGCCGATCCGGACAAAAGCACACAGGGCGGCGAACCGGAAAATATTTGCCGGTCGCCGCCCGTTGAATCCTGCCCGGATCTCCCTGTATTCAGTTGACGACGACGAAACGCAGGCCCTGGTGCCCCGCCGGAATCAGGACCTGGGTCACCGCATCGATCACATCGGGGGACACGTGCGGCAGCCGCAGCCGGAAGAGGTGGCCGTCCCGGTTGGCGACCACGCACGTCCGCTCCTGCCAGAACCGGCGGCACGTCGGGTCCCGCAGGACGTCCGTGAGCAGGGCGGCCAGCCCGGGGTCGTCCGGGTGCTGCGCCATCGCGAAGCGGACCATGGCCAGGTACATCCGGGCGTGCTGCGGCCAGTCGAGCATCTGCTCGCGCGCTTCGTCGGACGTCAGCCCCCAGCGGATCAGGTTGGCGTCCGGGGCGAGGACCCAGGGGAACCACTCGGCCATCGCCCGGTTGTGGCCGATGACGTTCCACGAGCTGTCGGTCAGGTAGGCCGGCCTGGGCATCTGACGGTCCAGCAGCTCCTGCAGGGCGTGCAGGTCGGGAGCCCGGCCCGGGACGGGCGGGGCGACGTACGGGGTGCCGCCGAGGGCGTACAGGTAGAGCGTGGCGCGCTCGTCGGCGTCCAGGACGAGCACGTCCGCCAGGCCGGCCAGCACCCGGGGGTCCAGGCGCGGCAGGGTGCCGCGCTCCAGGTCCCGGTACCAGCGCTCGCTCATGCCGACCCGCCCCGCCACGTCGACCTGCGGCAGGGGTTTGCCGAGCCCGAGTCTGGTGCCGGCCCTGCTGCGCCAGCTGCGCAGCAGCACGTTCAGTCCGGGCAGGGCCTCGGCACGGCGGGCGGCGGATTCCTCGGGCGGCATCTGGGTATTTCTCCGGTCTCGGTCCGATGTTCCGGCGCACCGGCCCTTCGCCCGCGCCCGCAGCTGTGGCTTGCGCCACATTCGGACGGTTGAATTCGAGAACGCCGGAGACCCGGCCGACTCCCGGCCCCGGGAGCGGCCGTCGTGGATCCCGAAAATCCCCCCGGGACGGATGTGCACGTCACGCCTTTCCCGGATTCTACCCCGGTCGATCCGGGCTCCCGGCTGCCCGCGAACGCGGCACCGATTCCGCGTTTCCCGCCGGCCCCGCGGGCCGCCCGCCGCGGTCCTTGAGGCGGTGCTTGAGGGCGAGCAGGGCGCCGGTGGGCCCGTGCGGCAGCAGCAGGGTGGTGTCCTGGCGGTCCACCGCGCCGAACCGGTACTTGTAGGGCTCGGTGCCGCGCAGGAAGTCGAAGGTGTGCAGGCCCTGCTCGGCGCAGGCGCGGACGGCCTCGGAGATCAGCACGGTGCCCAGCCGCAGCGGTGCCCAGCCCACGTCCCAGCCGATCTGGTAGTAGGCGAAGGAGCCGTTCCAGCGGAAGCCGTACAGCGCGCCGACGGTGCGGCCGTCGTGCTCGGCGAGGCAGAAGGCGGGGCCGTCGCCGCCGGGCGCGGTGGTGGCGGCCGAGCGTTCCAGCAGCCGCAGGTGGAGCGGGCGGCGCCGAGCGTCGAAGGTGGTCGGACGGCCGAGGGCGGCGCGGCGCAGCCGGTGCAGGTCGAGGACGGCGTCCAGGTGTTCGGGCCGGGCCTCCTGCGGCGGCACCCAGCGGAAGGCGACCCCGGCGGCCTCCA
The DNA here is from genome assembly GCF_040634455.1 of Kitasatospora sp. NPDC007106. Taxonomy (NCBI): domain Bacteria; kingdom Bacillati; phylum Actinomycetota; class Actinomycetes; order Kitasatosporales; family Streptomycetaceae; genus Kitasatospora; species Kitasatospora sp. NPDC007106. The sequence continues at coordinate 4,446 of NZ_JBEYFP010000232.1, read as the reverse complement.
GCTTGCGCCGGTAGCGGCGCACGGTGGAACGGAACTGCCGTGAACCGAGCGCGTCGTGGCCGCCCGTCAGGTCGGCGCGCGGGCAGGCCGAGCGGGCCACCGGGCGGGCCGCGGCGGGCAGCGCGGCGGCGGCCTGCGGGTCGAGGTCGGGCAGCCAGAGGGTGGTGCGCCGGGCGTGCGTGGCGAGCCAGTCGCGGACGTCCTCCCGGCGGTGTGCGGCCACCGCCGGCCCGCAGTGGTCGGCCGCGCCCGGGCCGGAGCCGAGCAGGGTGAGGCAGCGGGCGGTGAACGGCAGCCGCGGGTGGAGGCGGAGCCGGGTGCGCAGCAGCGGGAGGACGGCCTCGACGCCGCCCTCGGGGCCGCGCCAGACGGCGACCTCGGCCCGGTCCGCCGCCGGGCCGTCCGCCCCGAGCGTCTCCCACCAGGAGAGCACCCACTCGGGCGTGGCGAACCACGATCCGTGCGGGTCGGCGGCGACCAGGCGCCGCCAGCCGTCGGCGGGTTCGCCGTCGAGGTCCGCCGGCGCGCGGTGGATCTCGGGCCGGCCGGCCGGTGTCGCTGCGGTCATGCGGATCTCCCCCTCCGGCCCGGTGCCCCCGGGCCTGGTACTCCTCCGGTGCGCCGCCGCCGTCAGCGGCCGCCGCGCAGGCGGTGCACCGCCGGGTGCAGGCCCGAGAGGATGGTGTCGAACCGGTGCAGGGTCGTGCAGGCGTTCACCCGGAGCCGGCTGATCCGCAGCGGCCGGCGGGGCAGCCGGCGGTCGTGCCGGTGGTCGAAGAGGAAGCCCGACCGGTAGCCGAGGGCGGTCAGGGCGCGCTCGGCGTGCGGGTCGAGGTTGCCGTTGGGGTAGGCGAAGGAGGTCGGCGGTTCGCCGAGCCAGTCGGTGAGCAGGGCGTGCGCCCGGTCGACCTGCGCGGCGGAGTCCTCGGCGGAGCAGCGGTCCAGACAGGGGTGGTCGAGGGTGTGGTTGCCGATCGCCACCCCGGCGCGGCGCAGGGTGCGCAGGTCGGCGGGGGTGAGCTGGGGCTGCCGGGGCGCGGGTGCGGAGGCGGTGCCCCGCAGGGCGTCCAGCCGGTCGCGGCGTTCACGGTCGGGCAACTGCTTCAGCAGGCGGACGGCGGCCTCGGGCGCGGTGCCGGGCGGCAGGGCGTCCGCGGTGCCGCCGTGCGCGACCAGGTGGGCCGCCTCGGACCACCAGAACGGCCGGTCGCCGCCGATGTGCCCGGCGATCACGTACGCGGCCGCGGGGATGCCGTGCCGGGCGAGGACGGGCAGGCCGTGGGTGAGCAGCGAGCGGTCGCCGTCGTCGAAGGTGACCAGGACGCTGCGGGGCGGCAGCGGCCGCCGCTCGCGCAGCGACTCCTCGACGCGGGCGAGGGAGACGGGACGCGCGCTGCGGGCGAGCCGGGCCATCTGGGCGGCGAAGGCCGGCGGGTCGTCGATGTCGTGGTAGGCGAGGACGGCGAGGCGGCCGGCGGCGAAGGCGCGGAAGGCGGGCTGCAGCGGCGAGTGGCGCAGCACGGTGTCGATCCGGTTCCTGCGGATGTCCGCCGGGGCCGTCCTGTCGGCGCCGCCCCCGACGGCGTGTTCGTCCGGCACGCCGCCCCCCTTCGGCCGCCGCTCCGCACCGTTGCGGGCAGCCTGGCCCGCGGTCGTCCGGGCGCAGCTGATGCGGCGTCAACGGAATCGGACTTTACCACCCCTTGACCTTTCGGCCGGGGGATTCCTGGGAGTTCACTGGACGCCCTTGACCTGGGGTGAATACGGAGGAAACTGGTGAATACACCGGAATACCGGACAGAGCCGCACCGCCGACGGAGACGTCCGACGGCCGTCCGAGTGACCCTGATCCAGGCTCTGGCGAGACCCCCGGCGGGTCGATGAGCGACACGTGCAGGAGATGACGGTCCACGCACGCGAACGACGCACCGAACGCCGGGGATCGTCATGTCCGGGGGCGGGAGCGCGTTCGGGGGGTCGTTCAGGGGCGCGTGGGGGCACCTACCGGCATCTGCTCGCGCTCTAGTCCCGGTATGCGTCGGTCCAGTCGCCGGAGGCGACGGGGGCGGGGGCGGAGAGCAGCGCGGCGGTGACCCGGGGGCCGGCGAGGTAGACCCAGGCGTCGGTCTCGGTGCCGTCGGCGAGCCGGACGGCGAGGCGCTCGCGTACGTACTCGCCGAGGCCGTCGGGCGTGCAGTCCTCCAGCCGGTCCAGGTCGGCGAGCACCCGTGGGTACAGCGCCGGCGGCACGCTCACCAGCTCGCCGCGGACCCGCTGCCCCGGGCAGGGCACCACGTACGGGTAGCCCGGGCCGCGGTGCAGGGCGGCGCCGTCGAGGACGGCGCCGCGCACCTCGGTGCAGCGCCCGGCCAGGTGGCGCTGGTGGTTGCGGTGGCCGGGACGGAGCGTCCCGTAGACGAAGAACGGCAGCTGGGGCGGCACACGGCCCTCCTGGGGAGTCGGGGGTCGCAGCACCGTACCCGTCGGGGTGGGCCCGGTGTCAGCGGACCCCGTGCGGCCGGTACTGGATGCTGATCCGCGGCCCGACCGGGCGGGTGGTCTTGGGAACGGCGTGCTCCCAGGTGCGCTGGCAGCTGCCGCCCATGACGAGCAGGTCGCCGTGGCCGAGCAGCCGCCGGACGGCCGGGCCGCCGCCGCGCGGGCGCAGCAGCAGCGGGCGCGGCTCGCCGACCGAGACGATGGCGATCATGGTGTCCTGGCGGTCGCCGCGGCCGAGCCGGTCGCCGTGCCAGGCGACGCTGTCCCGGCCGTCGCGGTAGTAGCACAGGCCGGCGGTGGCGAAGGGCTCGCCGAGCTCGTCGGCGTAGTGGGTGCCGAGCGCGGTGCGGGCGGCGGCCAGCACCGGGTGCGGCAGGGCGTCCGGCCCGGCGGCGAAGTCGTCCTCGCCGTAGAAGGCGAGCAGTCGGGGGACGTCGACCACCCGCTCGTACATGGCCCGGCGTTCGGCCTGCCAGGGGACCTCGGCGGCGAGCCGTTCGAAAAGTGCGCCGGCGCCGCGCAGCCAGCCCGGCTGTTCGTCGATCCAGGCGCCGTCGCCCAGTGCGGTCCGGCGGGCGCCGTCCAACGGGCCGGTGCCGATCTCCTCGACGTCGTCGAACAGCGAACCCTGGAGGTGGAGCATGCGGCCAGCCTACGCCGCATGGGAACATTTGTGCGAATAATTAGGAGGTATGTCGACCGGTCCACCGCGCGAACGAGGTTTGAACCCGGCGTACCGACGCCAGGAAACGGGGATGGACCGACCCTCGCCCTCCGCCCCGCTGCGACTCTCCGACGAGGTGGCCACCGCCCTCGCCGCCGGCACCCCCGTGGTCGCCCTGGAGTCGACGATCATCGCCCACGGCCTGCCGCGCCCCCGCAACCTCGCGGTCGCCGTCGAACTCGAGGACCTCGTCCGGGCCGGCGGCGCCGTCCCCGCGACGATCGCCGTCCTCGACGGCGTCCCGCACATCGGCCTCGACAAGGACGCGCTGGAACGGATCGCCACCGACGGGTCGCTGCGCAAGCTGGGCTTCCGCGAGCTCGCCCCCGCCGTCGCCACCGGCGCCAGCGGCGCGACCACCGTCTCCGGCACGGCCTTCCTCGCAGCCCGGGCCGGCATCCGGGTGTTCGCCACCGGTGGCCTCGGCGGCGTCCACCGCGACTGGACCACCAGCCAGGACGAGTCCGCCGACCTCGGTCTGCTCGCCCGCACCCGGATCACCGTGGTCTGCGCCGGCGTGAAGTCGATCCTCGACGTACCGGCCACCCTGGAGCGGCTGGAGACCCTCGGCGTCGCCGTCCTCGGCTACCGCACCGCCGAGTTCCCCGGCTTCTACCTCACCGGCTCCGGCCTGCCGCTGGACTGGACGCTCGACGACCCGGCCCAGGTGGCCGAGGTGATGCGGGCCCAGGACGAGCTCGGCGGCGCGGAGTCCGCCCTGGTGGTCGCCAACCCCGTCCCGGCAGCCGAGCAGCTCGACCCGGAGCTGCACGACCGGGTGCTCGGCGAGGCCCTGGCCGCCGCCCGGGCCGCCGGGGTCACCGGACAGGCCATCACCCCGTTCCTGCTCGCCCACCTCACCGAGCACACCGGCGGCGCCTCGCTGGAGGCCAACCTCGCGGCGGTGCGCGGCAACGTCCGGCTGGCCGCCGGCATCGCCGTCGCCCGGGCCGCCGAGCAGGCGGGGCGGCGGGGATGACCGCGGGCGCGCTGCTCGTCGTCGGCGAGGTCGTCACCGACGTGGTCGCCCTGCACGAGGGCCCGCTCGCCCCGCACACCGACACCGCCGCCCGGATCGCCGTCCGGCCGGGCGGCGCCGGGGCGAACGCGGCCGCCTGGGCCGCCGCCGGCGGAGCGCGGGTGCGGCTGCTCGCCCGGCCTCGCCGATCGGGTCGTCGTGATGACCGCGGGACCGGCCACCGTCAAGGAGGTCTTCACCGTCG
>NZ_JBEYFP010000231.1:0-8537 GCF_040634455.1 Kitasatospora sp. NPDC007106 | reverse complement strand
GGCGCGGCCCGCGGCGGCGGCGGACCGCCCGCCCGCACCGGACCGGCGGCGGTCTCCGCACCGGACGCGCCCGGCTCGGCGGAACCCCCGTCCCGCGCGGTGCGGCCGCCGGATCCCGTGCGCCCGCCGCCCGGCCCGGCGACCGAAGGCCGCCGGTGCGGAAAACGTGGCTGACCGTCCATCAAAACGCCCCCGCCCTGCTCAGGAACGCCCCACCCGTTCCCCCTCCGGGGGCGTCCAGCCGTCGGAAGTCCTCATGCCCATTCCCAACGGCCCGCAACAGCCCGGTCCCGGCCACCCGGGGTGAAGCGGGGCTCGGGAGCGGCCGCGTGATCCTCCGGACACGGCCGACGAGGTTTGACGGGGCGCACGGGGCCGCACCCGGCCACGCCGCGGGCGCCCCCGGCGCACGCCCGCACCGCCGCAGGAGCTCCGCCGGAGCCCGGCCGGGCCGCCGCCGGAGCACCACCGGGCCGCCACCGTCGCGCCGCCGTGCGGAGCACCCGCGGGCAGGCAACGCTGGACACGACGGCCGGGCCCGGGTTCAATGGGGCCCCGATGTTTGAACGCCGTTCTAACACCGTCCACCATCCACCGGCACCCGCGAGCGAGGAACCGTGCGACTGACCCCCACCGAACGGGACCGGCTGCTGATCTTCACAGCAGCCGAACTGGCCCGCGCCCGCCGCGCCCGCGGCGTGAAACTGAACGTGCCCGAGGCCACCGCGCTGATCGCCGACACCGTCTGCGAGGCGGCCCGCGACGGCCGGCGGCTGGCCGAGGCCATCGAGGCCGGACGCTCGGTGCTCTCCGCCGACGACGTGCTGCCCGGCGTGCCCGACGTGGTCACCGTGATCCAGGTGGAGGCGGTCTTCGACGACGGCACCCGGCTCGCCGTGGTCAACGACCCGTTCCGCGGCGCCGGCTCGCTCGGCGACGAGGCGCCCGGCGCCGCCCTGGCCGGGGCCGGCGACGGCTACGACCCGGTCGAGGAGACGGTCGTCCTGCCCGTCCACAACACCGCGGCGGTACCGATCTCGGTCACCTCGCACTTCCACTTCTTCGAGGCCAACCCGCGCCTCGCCTTCGACCGCGCCGCCGCCTACGGCACGCACCTGGCCGTGCCTGCCGGGTCCTCGGTGCGGTTCGACCCCGGGGCCACCGTCGAGGTCGGCCTCGTCCCGATCGGCGGCGCACGGGTCGCGATCGGCTTCGCCGGACTGGTCGACGGGCCGCTGGACGCGCCCGGCGCCAAGGAGGCCGCGCTGGAGAAGGCGCGCGCCACCGGCTACCTGACCGGCTTCGACGACGCGGAGGTCGAATCGTGACTTCGATCAGTCCCCACGACTACATCTCCGTGCACGGCGCGCGGGCCGGCGACCGGATCAGGCTCGGCGACAGCGGGCTGATCATCCGGGTGGAGTCGGACTCGCAGGAGCCGGGCAACGAGTTCCTGGCCGGCTTCGGCAAGACCGCCCGCGACGGCCTGCACCTCAAGGCCACCGCGATCCGCGAGACCTGCGACGTGGTGATCAGCAACGTCGTCGTCATCGACGCCGTCCAGGGCATCCGCAAGACCTCGATCGGCATCCGGGACGGCCGGATCGTCTCGATCGGACGGGCCGGCAACCCCGACACCATGGACGGGGTGGAGGTCGTCGTCTCCACGGGCACCACGATCGTCTCCGGCGAGGGCATGATCGCCACCGCCGGCGCCATCGACACCCACGTCCACCTGCTCTCGCCGCGGATCATGGAGGCCTCGCTGGCCTCCGGCGTCACCACGATCATCGGCCAGGAGTTCGGCCCGGTCTGGGGCGTCGGTGTCAACTCCCCCTGGGCGCTGCGGCACGCCTTCAACGCCTTCGACGCCTGGCCGGTCAACATCGGCTTCCTCGGCCGCGGCTCCTCCTCCGACCCGGCTCCGCTGATCGAGGCGCTCGCCGAGGGCGGCGCCTCCGGCTTCAAGGTGCACGAGGACATGGGCGCGCACACCCGCGCCCTGGACACCGCACTGCGGGTCGCCGAGGAGTACGACGTGCAGGTCGCGCTGCACACCGACGGCCTGAACGAGTGCCTCTCCGTCGAGGACACCATCAAGGTGCTGGAGGGGCGCACCATCCACGCCTTCCACATCGAGGGCTGCGGCGGCGGACACGTCCCCAACGTGCTGAAGATGGCCGGCGTGGAGAACGTCATCGGCTCCTCCACCAACCCCACCCTGCCCTTCGGCCGGGACGCCCTCGGCGAGCACTTCGGCATGATCGTCTCGGCGCACGACCTCAAGGTCGACCTGCCGGGCGACGCCGCGATGGCCCGCGACCGGATCCGGGCCGGCACGATGGGCGCCGAGGACGTGCTGCACGACCTCGGGGTCATCGGCATCACCTCCTCCGACGCCCAGGGCATGGGCCGGGCCGGCGAGACGGTGCGCCGCACCTTCGCGATGGCCGGCAAGATGAAGGCCGAGCTCGGCCCGATGGACGGCGAGGGCTCGTACGGCACCACCGCCGGCGGCGACGACAACGAGCGGGTGCTGCGCTACATCGCCAAGCTCACCGTCAACCCGGCCATCGCGCACGGCCTTTCGCACGAGGTGGGCTCGCTGGAGGTCGGCAAGCTCGCCGACATCGTGCTCTGGCGCGCCGACCACTTCGGCGCCAAGCCGCAGCTGGTCCTCAAGGCCGGCTTCCCCGCGTACGGCGTGGTCGGCGACCCCAACGCGTCCACCGACCGCTGCGAACCGCTCGTGCTGGGGCCGCAGTTCGGCGCACACGGCGCCACCGCCGCGGACATCTCGGTCGCCTTCGTCTCGCAGGCCGCCGCCGAGGCCTCCTACCTGGACGTCGCCGGCGACCAACTGCCCACCCGCAGGCGCCGGGTGGGCGTCCGGGGCACCCGCGGCATCGGCCCGAAGGACATGATCCGCAACGCCCGCATCGGCCGCGTCCAGGTGGAGGCCACCACCGGCCTGGTCTCGCTGGACGGCGAACCGCTGCGCTCCGACCCCGCGGACAGCGTCTCGCTCAGCCGCCTCTACTTCCTCTGACCCCCACCACTGCATAGGAACGCACCCTCATGACCACTCCCGCCGAGCTCGGCTTCCGGATGCCCGCCGAATGGCACCCGCACGAGCGCACCTGGATGGCCTTCCCGACCGCCAACCCCACCTTCGACTCCCCCGAGCACCTGCACGCCGGCCGCGAGGCCTGGGCCGCCGTCGCCAACACGATCGTCCGGTACGAGCCGGTGACCCTGGTGGTCAACACCGGCGAGACCGACGAGGCGCGCAAGTACGTCGCCCCCGAGGTGGAGATCGTGGAGCGGCCGCTCGACGACGCCTGGATGCGCGACATCGGCCCGACCTTCCTGGTCGACGGCAAGGGCGCGGTGGCCGCGACGGACTGGATCTTCAACGGCTGGGGCGCGCAGTCCTGGGCCCGCTGGGGCAACGACCAGGACATCGCCGAGCACATCACCGGCCTCACCGGCGTGCGGCGCTTCGCCTCCCGGCTGATCAACGAGGGCGGCGGCATCCACGTCGACGGCGAGGGCACCGTCCTGGTCACCGACACCGTGCAGCTCGGCGAGGGCCGCAACTCCGACTGGACCCGTGAGGAGGTCGAGGCCGAGCTGCACGCCTTCCTCGGCACCACCAAGGCGATCTGGCTGCCGCGCGGACTCACCCGCGACTACGACGAGTTCGGCACCCGCGGGCACATCGACATCGTCGCCTCCTTCGTCCGCCCCGGCGTGGTCGTGGCGCACGTGCAGCCCGACCCGGCCCACCCGGACCACGAGGTCTGCCGGGAGCTGGTGGCGGTCCTGCGCGCCTCCACCGACGCGCAGGGCCGGCCGCTCCAGGTGATCGAACTGCCCGCGCCCACCGTGCTGCTGGACGAGGAGGGCGAGCCGGTCGACTACTCGTACATCAACCACTACGTGGCGAACGGCGCCGTGGTGCTCTGCGCCTTCGACGACCCGCGCGACCAGGAGGCGGCCGCGATCCTCGCCGAGGCCTACCCGGGCCGGACGGTGGAGCTGGTCGACGCCCGCGAGATCTTCGCCAACGGCGGCGGCATCCACTGCATCACCCAGCAGCAGCCGCAGGGCTGACGCAGACTCGGTCTTCGTGCGCCGGGGCCGGCGCGGTACCGCGAGGTGCCGCGCCGGCCCCGGCGTTCCCGTATCCGGAGCGCTTCGACCGGACGGATTCACTCGAACGGATTCAGCCGCCGGCGGCGCGGGTGAGGACGGCGGTGACGGCGTCCAGGTAGTCGGACCAGCAGTCGCCGGTCGGCGGCGCGCCGGGGCCGCCGCCGTGGCAGCGGGCGCACCGCCCGCAGCGCCGGTAGCGCGGCACCTCGTCGGGCTCGGGCAGGGGTTCGCGGGACTCGCGGGGTGCGGGGTCGGGATCGGGGTTCGGCTTCAGCACGGGTCCTCCTGGACCTCGGCCCAGACCACGGTGCGACCGGAGCCGTCACTGGCGCCCCAGCGCGCCACGGACCTCAGGATCCGCAGCACGGCGGCCCACTGCTCGTCGGTGCACCGCTCCGGGATCGTCACGGTGATGCGGACAGCGCCAGGGGCTTTGCCGGTGGTCGTCGCGACCTCTCCGGTGGCCCGTTCGAGGGCTTCGCGCAGGACGTTCGCACGCACGCTGACCTGCACCGCCCCTTCCCTAGTAACAGACTGGAACTGTACTAATAGACTAGTGGGCGGACGGATACTCTGTCACCTCGCGGTCACACAGTGAGAGGACACAGGATGAGTCAGGACAGCTCGCCGCCCCCGTACCTCCGGGTGGCCGAGCAGCTCCGCCAGCGCATCCAGTCCGGCGACCTGGCACCCGGCGACGTCCTGCCCTCGCTCTCCGAGATCCGCGAGGAGACCGGGTACTCGGGCACCGTCGGCCAGCGCGCCTACGCCGTGCTCGTCGACGAGGGCCTGGTCGTCGCGCGGCCCGGCCGCGGCCACTTCGTCCGCTCGCAGGAGGAGCGGCCCCTGCTGGTGCGCCGCCCGCGGGTCGCCGCCGGCACCGGCTCGCCGACCGAGGCCCTGCTCACCGCCCAGGGCGTCCGGGCGACTTGGGACAGCGAGTCGACCACCGCCCGGGCCGACACACGGATCGCCGAGCGCCTCGGCATCGCCGCGGGCGACCCGGTGATGCACACCGCGTACGTCTACCGCGCCGACGGCGAGCCGGTGCAACTGGCCGACTCCTGGGAGCCGATGGCCGTCACCGGCGGCACCCTGGTGGTCCTGCCGGAGGCCGGCCCCTACGCGGGCATCGGCGTCGCCGACCGGATGGCGCTGATCGGGGTCGAGGTCGGCACCCCGGTGGAGCGGGTCACCGCCCGCGGCGCCTCGCGCGCCGAGGCCGCCCTGCTCGGCACCACGCCCGCGGCTCCCGTCCTGGCCGTCGAGCGCACCTACTACGACCGGGCCGCCGGCCGCGCCGTGGAGACGGCCGACATCGTGCTGCTCGGCAGCCGCTGGGCCGCCGAGTACGGCACCCGGCCCACCCCCGCGGACGGGTCCGCCGACACGCAGGGCTGATCACCCGGGACGGGCCGACGCGGCGTCAGCACCCCCGTCGGGCACGGCCGGTGCCGTTCGTTGAGCGTTCACCGGTGTCCGGATTTCGGTCTGCCGACCGGCCCCCGCCGATGGGCGGTTCCGCGGCCTCGCCGCGCCTTGCCAGCATGGGGACCGCGCGGCGGCGCATATGCCACAAGCACGTGCCGCCGCCGACGCGTCGTCAGATCCGCTCCACCAGGGGGGAATCACCCATGTCCGAAGCCGGCCACCACGCCGAGCTGACCCGCCGCCGGATGCTCCAGGGCGCCGGTGTCGCCCTCACCGCCGCCGTCGGCACCGCCGTCCTCGGCCTCGTCGGGCCGACCGGAACCCCGGCCGCCGCGGCCGGGCCCGGCGGCCACGACACCTTCGACGAGGTCTACCGCGGCCGCCGCATCCAGGGCCGGCCCGCCGCATCCGGCCACCACCACCACCACGGCGCCGACTACACCGTGCAGATCGACGGCGAGGAACTGCACGTCATGCGCAACGCCGACGGCACGTGGATCAGCGTCGTCAACCACTACCAGCCGCACCAGACCCCGCTCGCGCTCGCCCGCGCCGCCGTGGTCGAGCTGCAGGGCGCCACGCTCGTCCCGATCGCCTGACCGGGCCCGCCCCTCCCCCGCACTCACCCACCAGCACCTCCAGGAGGACACCATGGCGGTCCGCAAGAACCAGGCGACCCTCACGGCCAAGGAGAAGCGCGACTTCGTCGACGCCCTGCTCCAGCTCAAGCGGCTCGGCCGCTACGACGCCTACGTCAGCACCCACAACCGCTTCATCGTCAGCGACACCGACAACGGCGAGCGGACGGGCCACCGCTCGCCCTCGTTCCTGCCCTGGCACCGCAAGTTCCTGCTCCAGTTCGAGCAGGACCTGCAGTCCGTCAACCCCTCGGTCACCCTGCCCTACTGGGACTGGACGGCCGACCGCACCGCGACCGCCGGCCTGTGGGCCGACGACATGCTCGGCGGCAACGGCCGCTCCGGCGACAACCGCGTCACCACCGGCCCGTTCGCCGGCGGCGGCGGCCAGTGGACGATCACCGTCCGCCCCGACAGCCGCGACTACCTGCGCCGTTCGCTCGGCACCGGCGTCGCCCAACTGCCCACCCGGGCCGAGGTGGAGTCCGTCCTCGCCGTCCAGACCTACGACGCCGCCCCGTGGAACAGCTCCTCGGCCGGCTTCCGCAACCAGCTGGAGGGCTGGCGCGGCGTCAACCTGCACAACCGGGTGCACGTCTGGGTCGGCGGCCTGATGGGCACCGGCATGTCCCCCAACGACCCGGTGTTCTGGCTGCACCACTGCTTCATCGACAAGCTGTGGGCCGAGTGGCAGCGCCGCCACCCCCAGCAGGGCTACCTGCCGACCGCCGCCACCACCAACGTGGTCGCGCTGAACACCGCGATGAAGCCGTGGAACGACACCGCCCCGGCCGACATGCTCGACCACACCCGGTACTACACCTACGACTCGGCGTTCTGACCGCCGGTCCGGCCCCGGCCGGACGAGTGATTGTGCAGGGCGCGGAGCCCGCCGGACGGTGTCCGGCGGGCTCCGCAGGCGTCCCGCACGGTGTCATGAGGGCATGACCACACACTGGCTGATCACCTTCACCGACGAGCTGATGCGCCTCACCGACGACCTCGACCAGGAGCAGGCCGCCGACTTCGTCCGCAAGGTGTACGAGGCCGGCCGTACCGCCGGCCGGCAGGAGGAGGCCGAGGGCCAGGAGCACAGCGGCTGGTGAGACCGCCCACCGGCGCCGGACGGCGAAGCCCTAAGGTGGGGGCCCGACCACCAGGAGGAACAGGACATGGCCGAGCCGCGGGCACGCCGGGCCGCACGGCCCCGCGAGGAGGTCTTCGCGACCGCCCGGGCCGCGATCGCCGAGCACGGCCTCGACAAGCTCACCATGGCGGGACTCGGCCGTGAACTGCAGATGAGCGCCGGCCACCTCCTCTACTACTTCGGCAGCAAGGACCAGCTGCTGCTGGAGACCCTCCGCTGGAGCGAGGAGCAGCTCGGCGAGCGGCGGCGCGCCGCCCTCGCCCGGCAGGACCGCACCGTCCGCGAGCGGCTCGCCGCCTACGCCGAGCTCTACCTGCCCGAGGGCCCCGGCGATCCCCGCTGGATCCTCTGGGTCGAGGTCTGGGGACGCTCGCCCGCCAGCGCCGAGATCCGGCAGGGCCAGCTGGAGATCGAGGCCCCGTGGCAGGCCGACCTGGTCGCGCTGATCGAGGAGGGCGTCGCCTCCGGTGCCTTCCGCCGCCCGCCCGCCGGCGACGGCGGGCACGCGGGGCGGGAACCGCAGGACCGGGCACGCCAGATCCGCGCCGTCCTCGACGGCTTCGCCGTCCCGCTGGCCGTCGGCCTGCCGGGCGCCGACCGTGCCGACGCGCTCGCCCAGGTGGCCTCGGTGACCGCCGCCCTGCTGGACTGAGCGACGGCCCCGGACCGGCGGTCGGCCGCCGCTACTCCGTCCAGAGCGCGGCGGCGGTGCGGTCGTCGGCGTAGCCCTTGGCCCGCACCTGGACCTGGCGCAGGAAGTCGACGCTGCCCGGCGGGTGCGGGTGGGCCCAGTGGTTGGAGAGGAAACGCGCCACCGCGGGCTCGTCGGCGATCGGGCCGGCCAGGCCGGCCGTGCAGAGCAGCAGGATGTCGCCGGTGGTGGCGGGCACCATCCGGAACCGGAACGGCTTGGGCGCCGCGGCCGGGGCCGCCGGCTGCGGCTCCCCGTCCGGGTGGTGCAGCAGCCGGGCCGCGTAGGCGTCGATCCAGTGTCCGGAGCGCAGCAGGTAGAGCCCGCCGGGGCCGGTGCCGAACGCGGCCCGGTGCCCCGCCTCGCCGTCCAGCGGGACGAGCAGGCAGTGCAGTGCGCCGGCCTCCCCGTCGCCGGGCTCCACCGCCGGCTCGCCGGCCGGCCGGAGACGGGCCGCCGCGCCGACCGTGAG
>NZ_JBEYFP010000230.1:0-8541 GCF_040634455.1 Kitasatospora sp. NPDC007106 | reverse complement strand
CCGGCGGGTGCCGTAGGCCCGGCCGGCGCCGCCGAAGCGGCCGCGCGGGGTGGCGCGCGGCGCCCGGTGCGCCGTCGACCCGGCGGTGCGGCCGGAGCCGAGCAGTGCGCGCAGCGGGGCGAGCGAGTCGTTGGTGACGTACCCGGCCCAGACCAAGTCCCAGAGCGCGTCGGCGAGGGCCGTCTCGGGGGTGTCCGGCTGCCGGTCGGCGAGCTGGCGGAAGAGCAGGCCGTACCCGCCGGAGAGGGCCTCCAGCAGGTCGGTGTGGACGGGGGTGAGGGCGGGCGGCACCGGCTCGGGGCGCAGCAGGTGGGCGTTCTCGGCGAGGTGGAGGCTGATCCAGCCGTCCTTGCCGGGCAGGGCGCCGGCGCCGGCCCAGCCGACCTCGCCGGCGACCATCAGCTCGTTGAGCATCTCGGGGGTGTAGTCGTTCAGCCGGGCCGGGAGGACCAGCTTCTCCAGGGCGGAGGCGGGCAGGGCGGTGCCCTGGAGCTGTTCGACCACCCGGTAGAGGCCGTCGAGGCCGCGCAGCCGGTGCCCGGCGAGGTGCTGCCACTGCGGCAGGAAGGCGGCCAGCGAGCGGGGCGGCACCGGCTCGACCTCCTGGCGGAGGGCGGCGAGCGAGCGGCGCCGCAGCCGGCGCAGCACCTCGGCGTCGCACCACTCGACGGTGGCGGTGTGGCCCTCGACCGGCCGGAACCCGCCCTGGACGAGGCGGCCGGCGGCGGTGAGCCGGTGCAGGGTGCCGGTGACGACCGCGGAGCCGAGGCCGAAGCGGGCGGCGGCCTCGGGGGCGGTGAACGGGCCGTGGGTGCGGGCGTAACGGGCGAGCAGGTCGCCGAGCGGGTCCTTGACCGGTTCGGTGAAGGCCTCGGGGACGCCGACCGGCAGGGGGGTGCCGAGGGCGTCGCGGAGCCGGCCGGCGTCCTCGATCGCGGCCCAGCGCAGCTCGCCGCCGATCCGGACCTGGATGGCCCGGCGGGCGGACTCCAGCTCCAGCGCCCGGAGCGGTTCGGCGCCGCGGACGGTGAGTTCGGCCTCGGAGAGCGGGCCGAGCAGCCGCAGCGCGTCGGCGACGCCCTCGGCGTCCTTGATCCGCCGCTCCGGGGTGAGGCGCTGGAGTTCGGCCTCCAGCTGGGCGAGGACCTCCGGGTCGAGGAGTTCGCGCAGTTCGGCCTGGCCGAGCAGTTCGGACAGCAGCCGGGAGTCGAGGGAGAGCGCGGCGGCGCGGCGCTCGGCGAGCGGGGAGTCGCCCTCGTAGAGGAATTGGGCGACGTAGCCGAAGAGCAGCGAGCGGGCGAAGGGGGAGGGCTCGGGAGTGGTGACCTCGACCAGGCGGACGGCGCGGGACTCCAGGTCGCCCATGAGTTCGACCAGGCCGGGCACGTCGAAGACGTCCTGCAGGCACTCGCGGACGGCCTCCAGCACGATCGGGAAGGAGCCGTACTCGGCGGCGACCTCCAGCAGTTGGGAGGCGCGCTGGCGCTGCTGCCAGAGCGGGGTGCGGCGGCCGGGGCTGCGGCGGGGCAGCAGCAGGGCCCGGCCGGCGCACTCGCGGAAGCGGGAGGCGAACAGCGCGGAGCCGCCGACCTGGTCGGTGACGAGCTGTTCGATCTCGGTGCTGTCGAAGAGCGTGGCGTCCGCGCCGACCGGGGCCTCGTCGGGGGGCGGCGCGTCGGGGGAGGGGAAGTCCAGAAGGTCGGCGTCGGGCAGCCGCAGCACGATGCCGTCGTCGGCGTGCATGACCTGCGGGTCGAGGCCGTGCTTCTCGCGCAGCCGGGCGCCGAGGGCGAGCGCCCAGGGGGCGTGCACCTGGGCGCCGAAGGGGGAGTGGACGACGATCCGCCAGTCGCCGAGCTCGTCGCGGAAGCGTTCGACGACGATGGTGCGGTCGTCCGGCAGGTGCCCGCAGGCGGCGCGCTGCTCGGCGAGGTAGGTGAGCAGGTTGCCGGCGGCCCAGTCGTCGAGGCCGGCGGCCTTCAGCCGCTCGGTGGCCCGCTCGGGCGGGAGCGAGCCGAGCTCGCGGACGAAGGCGCCGACGGCGCGGCCGAGTTCGAGCGGGCGGCCGAGGGTGTCGCCCTTCCAGAAGGGCAGCCGACCGGGCACGCCGGGGGCGGGGGTGACGAGGACCTTGTCGTGGGTGATGTCCTCGATCCGCCAGGAGGTGGTGCCCAGGGTGAAGACGTCGCCCACCCGGGACTCGTAGACCATCTCCTCGTCGAGCTCGCCGACCCGGCCGCCGCCCTTCTTCCCGGTCTTCGAATCGGCGCCGGTGGTGCCGGCGATGAACACGCCGAACAGGCCGCGGTCGGGGATGGTGCCGCCGGAGGTGACGGCGAGCCGCTGGGCGCCGGGCCTGCCGGTGACGGTGCCGGCGACGCGGTCCCACACCAGGCGGGGGCGCAGCTCGGCGAAGGCGTCGGACGGGTACCGCCCGGCGAGCATGTCGAGGACGCCGTCGAACGCGGACTGCGGCAGGGAGGCGAAGGGGGCGGCCCGGCGGACGAGGGCGAGCAGCTCGTCGACGTCCCAGGTGTCCAGGGCGGTGACGGCGACCAGCTGCTGGGCGAGGACGTCCAGCGGGTTGCGGGGGATCCGCAGCGCCTCGATCCGGCCGGCGCGCATCCGCTCGGTGACGACGGCGGACTGCACCAGGTCGCCGAGGTACTTGGGGAAGACGACGCCGGTGGAGACCGCGCCGACCTGGTGGCCGGCCCGGCCGACGCGCTGCAGGCCGGAGGCGACCGAGGGCGGGGACTCGACCTGGACGACCAGCTCGACGGCGCCCATGTCGATGCCGAGCTCCAGGCTGGAGGTGGCGACCACGGCGGGCAGCCGGCCGGCCTTGAGGTCCTCCTCGACCTGGGCGCGCTGCTCCTTGGAGACCGAGCCGTGGTGGGCGCGGGCGATCAGCGGCGGGGCGCCGCCGGCGGCGCCGGAGCCGCCCATCAGCTGGGCGGGGGCGTGCGCCTCGGGCAGCGGTTCGCCGGTGGCGCGCTCGTGGGCGATCTCGTTCAGCCGGTTGCAGAGGCGCTCGGCGAGGCGGCGGGAGTTGGCGAAGACGATGGTCGAGCGGTGCGCCTGGACGAGGTCGACGATGCGCTCCTCGACGTGCGGCCAGATCGAGGCCTGCCGTGCGGGGTCGTTGTCGTCGCCGCCGGCGGAGGGCAGTTCGTCGAGGTCGGCGACCGGGACGACCACCGACAGGTCGAACTCCTTGGCGGCGGGCGGCTGGACGACGACCGCGCCGCGCTGCGGGCTGAGGAAGCGGGCGACCTCCTCGACCGGCCGGACGGTGGCGGACAGGCCGATCCGGCGGGCCGGCGCGTCCAGCAGTGCGTCCAGCCGCTCCAGGCTGAGCGCGAGGTGGGCGCCGCGCTTGGTGCCGGCGACCGCGTGCACCTCGTCGAGGATCACCGTGTCGATGCCGCGCAGCGCGTCCCGGGCGGCCGAGGTGAGCAGCAGGAAGAGCGACTCGGGGGTGGTGATGAGGATGTCCGGCGGGTGGGAGGCGAAGCGGCGCCGGTCGGCGGCGGGGGTGTCGCCGGAGCGGATGCCGACCTCGATCTCCGGCTCGGGCAGGCCGAGCCGGACGGAGGCCTGGCGCAGGCCGGTGAGCGGGGCGCGGAGGTTGCGCTCGACGTCCACCGCGAGGGCCTTCAGCGGCGAGATGTAGAGCACCCGGCAGCGGCGCTTGGGGTCGGCCGGCGGTGGGGTGGAGGCGAGCCGGTCCAGCGCGGAGAGGAAGGCCGCCAGGGTCTTGCCGGAGCCGGTGGGGGCGACGACCAGGACGTCGGTGCCCCGGCCGATGGCCGTCCAGGCCTCGGCCTGGGCGGCGGTGGGCGCGGTGAAGGCGCCGGTGAACCAGGCCCTGGTGGCCGGGGCGAATCCGGCGAGGGCGTCCGCGGGGCTGTGCTGCGCCATGCCCCCATGGTGCCCGGTGCCACTGACAGGGCGGGTCCGCCGACAGGGCGGGTCCACCGGCAGGCACTCCGCCGCCGGGCACTCCGTCTGCCGCAACCCGGGGAGCAGAATCGGACATTTCACTCATATGGTGAAGATTCAGTCACACTTTCCGGAGCCGCCGCGCTCCGGGAGGAGGACTCCACCAGCTCGGTCGGGCCGCCCCGCGCCCCGTCCCGCGGAGAGCGGAGGTCGCCATGGAACCGGGTGCCCCGGCGACCGGCAGCCCCGCCCGCGGACGCCGCCGACTCCTCCAGCTGCTGCTGGCGATGCTGCTCGTCGCCCTGGTCGTCGGCGGCGCCGTCCCCTACGTCTCCGGCGCGGGCCGGGCCTACCTCAGCTACCTGGTGCTCGCCGAGCGGCAGGACGCCGACGGCGCCTCGCTCGCCGCGGCCGAGGCCCGGGCGGCCGGCGGACGGGTCGTCCAGGACTACCCCCAGATCGGCGCGGTGCTCGCCTACGCCTCCGGCGGCTTCGCCCAGCGGCTGCGCGAACGGCCCGGCATAGCCGCCGTCGGGGCCACCCGCACCGCCACCGTGCCGAGCCCGCCCGGCCCGCTCACCGGCGCCGACTTCCGCCCCGCCAACGAGGCCGCGGCCGCCGCCGACGACGCCCAGGGCAGCCTCTCCGACCCGGCCGAGCAGGACGACTGGAACCTCGCCATGATCGGCGCCGGGGACCCGCAGACCGCCTCCGCCGCACTGCTGCGCACCCCCGCCGCGGACCGTGCCGGAGCCGCGTCCGCGCCGACCGCCGCCGCCCTGCGCGGCGTGCTCGTCGCCGTGCTCGACTCCGGCGTCGACGACACCCACCCGGACCTGCGGGACGCGGTCGACCCGCGGGCCTCGGTCTCCTGCGCCGACGGGCGCCCGGACGCCCGCTACGGCGCCTGGCGGCCCGACGAGGGCGTCTCCGAGAGCGGCCACGGCACCCACGTGGCCGGCATCGTCGGCGCCGCCCGGGACGGCCGCGGCGTCACCGGCGTCGCCCCCGGCGTCCGGATCGCCGCCGTGCGGCTGCTCGGCCCGCTCGGCCAGTACTACGCCGAGAACATCGTCTGCGGCATGCTCTGGGCCGCCGACCACGGCGCCCGCGCGATCAACGACAGCTACTTCGCCGACCCGTGGAAGTACAACTGCCCCGAGGACCCGGACCAGGCCGCCCTCACCCAGGCCGTCGGCCGGGCCGTCGCCTACGCCCAGAAGCGCGGCTCGGTCGTCGTCGCCTCGGCCGGCAACGACAGCCAGGACCTCGCCGCCGACCGCGACGACCGGCGCAGCCCCAACGACCGCCTCTCCGGCCCGCCGCAGGACCGCCACCTCGGCACCGAGTGCATCCGGCTGCCCGGGGAGCTGCCGGGCGTGGTCACCGTCAGCGCCGTCGACCGCGCCGGGGTGCCGGCCGGCTACACCAACTACGGCGGCGTCACCATCGCCGCGCCCGGCGGCGACCCCGACGGCGGGGCGGACGGCGCGATCGTCTCCGACTGGCCGGGCGACCGGTACGCGGCGCTCGCCGGCACCTCGATGGCCGCCGCGCACGTCACCGGAGCCGTCGCGGTGGTGGCCGCCGAGCACCCCGGCTGGGGGCCCGACCGGATCACCGGCGAACTGGAGTCGGCCGCCGCCGCCAACTGCCCGACCGGGCCGGACACCTGCGGCGACCGCAGGTTCTACGGCGCCGGCCTGCTCGCGCTGCCCTGAGGGCCCGCGGCCGGTGCCGGGCCGGGAGCCGCCCGCGGCCGGTGCCGACCCGGCTCGGGGATACTGGGTGCCATGAGGCTGACCGAGTTCTGGCGACGGATGAACGAGCACTTCGGCGAGGCGTACGCGGAGTCCTTCGCGCGGGACCACGTGATGAGCGAGCTCGGCGGCCGGACGGTGCAGCAGGCGCTGGACGGCGGCTGGGAGGCCAAGGACGTCTGGCGGGTGGTCTGCGGCAGCCAGGGGGTCCCCGCCCGGCTGCGCTGAGCCGCGGGGCCGCGCCGACCCGCCGGGCCGGCCCGAGCGACCGGCCCGGCCCGCGCCGCGGCGGCCCGGCCGCAATTCCGGAAACGCCGTCCGTCCGATGGGCGAGACTTGGCGGGTGGACAGCAGCCCAGAACAGCAGAGCAGCCAGGTGCCCGGGGCACCGGAAGGACGGCCCGCCCGCGACGAATGGTTCGGCCGCAGACCCCAGCTGCGCGGCGGGGCCATGCCGCGCTGGCTGCCCCGGGCGATGGTGCTCGCCCTGGTGCTGGTCGGCCTCTTCCAGCTCGCCGACTGGGCGTTCCACCAGCTGATCGACCTCTTCGTCATGCTGCTGGTGGCCTTCTTCCTCTCGCTGGCCATGGAGCCGGCGGTGGACCGGATGGCGGCCCGCGGGGTGCGCCGCGGGCTCGGCACCTTCCTGGTGTTCATCGCCGCGGTGGTCGCGGTCGGCGGCTTCCTCGCCGCGCTCGGCACGCTGCTCGTCGACCAGGTCACCCGGGTCGCCGGCGAGCTGCCGCACCTGCTGGAGAACCTGATCGGCTGGATCAACCGGACCTTCCACCAGGACCTCTCGCTGGACGAGCTGCAGAAGCGGGTGCTCAAGGACTCCGGGACGGTCGAGAAGTACGCCCAGCAGGCGGCCGGCAACGTCTGGGGCGTCTCCAGCACCGTGATCGGCGGCCTCTTCCAGCTCTTCACCGTCGGCCTGTTCAGCTTCTACTTCACCGCCGACGGCCCGCGGGTGCGGCGCACCGTCTGCTCGCTGCTGCCGCCCGCCAAGCAGGGCGAGGTGCTGCGCGCCTGGGAGATCGCGCTCGCCAAGACCGGCGGCTACCTGTACTCCCGGGCGCTGCTCGCGCTCATCTCGACGCTGGCGCACTGGCTGGTCTTCCAGATCCTCGGCCTGCCGTACGCGGCCGCGCTCGGCGTCTGGGTCGGCGTGATGTCGCAGTTCGTGCCGACCATCGGCACCTACATCGCGGGTGCGCTGCCGGTGCTGGTCGCGCTGACCGGGCAGTCGGTGGACGCGGTCTGGGTGCTCGGCTTCGTCATCGTCTACCAGCAGGTCGAGAACTACCTGCTGCACCCGCGGATCACCGCGAAGACGGTGGACGTGCACCCCGCGGTGGCGTTCGGCTCGGTGATCGCCGGGGCGGCGCTGCTCGGCGCGGTGGGCGCGCTGATCGCCATCCCGGCCGCGGCCACCCTGCAGGGATTCGTCGGCACCTACGTGCGCCGCTACGAGGTGGCGACCGACCCGCGGATCGACCGCGGGGAGGAGCGGAAGGAACGCCGGGAGCGCAGGCGGCAGGCCGCGCGCCGTCTGCGGCGCATGATGCGGACCGGATCCGCGGACGATTCCGCAGGTCGGGACAGGCGGGACGGGGAGGAGTAGGAGTCCCCGCAATATTCGAACGATTGTTCTCTATACTTGTGGGCGGCGAGTTTTCCACAGGCGCGGCCCGATCCGGGTCGATTGTCGGTGGGACGCGCTAGCGTCGAGGACGATGAAGCGCACAGCACAGAACCCGAGGGTGGAAGCCATGGCAGGAACGGACCGCGAGAAGGCCCTTGAGACCGCACTCGCCCAGATCGAGCGGCAGTTCGGCAAGGGCTCGGTGATGCGCCTCGGCGAGAAGGCCAACGAGCCCATCGACGTGATCCCGACCGGCTCCACCGCGCTGGACGTCGCGCTCGGCGTCGGCGGCATCCCGCGCGGCCGCGTGGTCGAGATCTACGGCCCGGAGTCCTCCGGCAAGACGACGCTGACGCTGCACCTCGCCGCCAACGCGCAGAAGGCCGGCGGCACCGTCGCCTTCGTCGACGCCGAGCACGCCCTCGACCCCGAGTACGCCAAGAAGCTCGGCGTCGACACGGACGCCCTGCTGGTCAGCCAGCCGGACACCGGTGAGCAGGCGCTGGAGATCACCGACATGCTGATCCGCTCCGGCGCGATCGACCTGGTGATCATCGACTCGGTCGCCGCGCTCGTGCCGCGCGCCGAGATCGAGGGCGAGATGGGCGACTCGCACGTCGGCCTCCAGGCCCGGCTCATGAGCCAGGCCCTGCGCAAGATCGCCGGCGCGCTCAACCAGTCGAACACCACCGCCATCTTCATCAACCAGCTGCGCGAGAAGATCGGCGTCATGTTCGGCTCCCCGGAGACCACGACCGGTGGCCGGGCGCTGAAGTTCTACGCCTCCGTCCGCCTGGACATCCGCCGCATCGAGACCCTGAAGGACGGCACCGAGGCGGTCGGCAACCGCACCCGCGTCAAGATCGTCAAGAACAAGGTCGCGGCCCCGTTCAAGCAGGCCGAGTTCGACATCCTCTACGGCGTCGGCATCAGCCGCGAGGGCGGCCTGATCGACATGGGCGTCGAGCACGGCTTCATCCGCAAGTCCGGCGCCTGGTACACCTACGAGGGCGACCAGCTCGGCCAGGGCAAGGAGAACGCCCGCAACTTCCTGCGGGACAACCCGCAGCTCGCCGACGAGATCGAGCGGAAGATCAAGGGCAAGCTCGGCATCGGCCCGAAGACCGAGGCGCCGGCCGACGCCGACGCCAACGCCGCGGCACCGGCCGCCGAGGCCCCGGCTGCGGCGCC
>NZ_JBEYFP010000229.1:0-8649 GCF_040634455.1 Kitasatospora sp. NPDC007106 | reverse complement strand
CCGATCTCGGGGCACTCTCCCTGCCCCGGCGGTCCGCCGTTCCCGTTCCCCCGTCGCCCCCGTTTCCCCCGTTTCCCCCGGTTCCCCCGGTTCCCCGGTTCCCCCCGTTCGCGCCCCGCGGCGGTTACTCGACGATCAGCTGGACCGGGATGTTGCCGCGGGTGGCCTTGGAGTACGGGCAGACCTCGTGGGCCTGCTTGACCAGCAGCTCGGCGGTCTCGCCGGCGAGCGCCTCGGGCACCTCGACGCGCAGCACCACGGAGAGGCCGAAGCCGGTGTCGTCCTTGCCGATGTTGACCTCGGCGGTCACCGAGATGTCGCCGGTGTCGACCTTGGACTGCCGGCCGACCAGGCCGAGGGCGCTGGCGAAGCAGGCCGCGTAGCCCGCCGCGAAGAGCTGCTCGGGGTTGGTGCCCTGGCCGTTCCCGCCGAGCGCCGGCGGCATCGCCAGCGCCAGGTCGATCTGTCCGTCGGAGCTCACGGCCCGGCCCTCGCGGCCGTTGGCGGTGGCGACAGCGGTGTACAGCGCGTCCATGGACCCGTCCTCTTCCCACATCGGAGCGGCGGCCGGAGGTCCCGGCTGCCCTGCGACCACAAGTAGAGCACACAACTAAATTGCGCACAACTAAAATGTCGGCGACCCGGCTATCCTGGGAGGCATGACCGCACTGCCAGCGGTGCCCGAGGAGGACCTGCTCCGCCTCGACCGCCACATCTGCTTCTCGCTGCACGCGGCCTCGCGCGCCTTCGACAGCGTGTACCGGATCGTCCTCAAGGACCTCGGCCTCACCTACCCGCAGTACCTGGTGATGCTGGTGCTCTGGGAGCACGGCGACCTCCCGGTGAAGAAGATCGGCGAGCGGCTGCGGCTCGACTCCGGCACCCTCTCCCCGCTGATCAAGCGGCTGGAGGCGGCCGGCCGGGTGCGCCGCGAACGCAGTGCCGAGGACGAGCGCTCGGTCACCGTCCGCCTCACCGAGGAGGGCGCCGCCCTGCGCGAGCAGGCGCTGGAGGCGGTGCCCCGCCGCATCCTGCGCTCCTCCTCGGTCACCGTCGGGGAGCTCGCCCAGCTGCAGCAGCTCCTCGGCCGGATCACCACCGCCCTGGACGAGGCCGCCGCCACGCTCTGAGCCGTCCCGGCCCGACCCGTCCGGGTGACGGCCCGTGTGTCGCCGCCGCGGCGCCCCGGGCCCGTGGTCGGCTGGGCGCCGTGCGCACCCCGCCGGCGGGCCTCGCCTGCCTCGCCGCCCTGACCCTCGCGGCCGCCCCCGGCCCGGCCCCCGGCCCCGCCTCCGCCGACGCTGACACCGCGGTGGTGCGCGGCTTCCTGGCCGCGTACCGGGACGCCGTGCGCGGCACCGGCCCCGGCCTCACCCCCTCCGAGGTGCGCGCCGAGTGGCTGGCCCCGGAGCTGAACGCCCGCCTCGACGCGTGGCGGGCCGGCCACCCCGGCGCCGACCCGGTCTTCCGGGCGGCCGTCGCCCCCGACTCCTGGACGGCCCGCCCCGCGGGCACGGCCGGCGGGCTCGCCCTGGTCGCCGTCGACGAACGGTGGGCGGGCGGAGCGACGCTGCGGGTCCGGTACGCCGTGCGGAGTTCCGACCGGACGGTCGCCGACCTCCGGGAGGCCAACGGCTGATTCCCCGACGGACGGGCTGGCGTTGACGTCCGCGGCAAGGTCTACCGTCGGGGGCATGCGGATCGGCGAGCTGGCCCGGCGGGCGGGCACCACCACACGGACCCTGCGGTACTACGAGTCGCGCGGACTGCTGCCCGCCCGGCGCACCGGCAACGGCTACCGCGAGTACGACGAGGAGGACCTCCGGCTGCTCCGGCAGATCCGGATCCTGCAGGACTTCGGCTTCGGACTGGAGGAGACCAGGCCGTTCGTCGAGTGCCTGCAGGCCGGACACCCGGCAGGCGACTCCTGCCCGGCCTCGCTGGACGTCTACCGGGCCAAGCTCGCCGAACTCGACGCCGTCGTCGCCCGGTTGCAGGCCGTCCGCGACGAGGTCGCCGCCCAGCTCGCCCGCGCCGAGTTCGAGGCCGCCGCCGACCTGCCCGGCGGGCCCGAGCCGCGCTGCGAACTGGCCCCGCACCCCGGGCCCCGCCCGGGCCGTCCCGACCCGACGTAGAGAGGAACACCCATGGCGTTCGCAGGAATCGACGAGGTCACCGACACCACCTTCGCCACCGAGGTGCTCGCGGCCGACCGGCCGGTGCTGGTGGACTTCACCGCCGCCTGGTGCCCGCCCTGCCGCATGATCGCCCCGGTGCTGGCCGAGGTCGCCCGGGAGGAGGCCGACCGGCTGCGGGTCGTCCAGCTCGACGTGGACACCAACCCCGAGACGCAGGCCCGCTACGGGGTGCTCTCGATGCCGACCCTGATGGTCTTCCGCGGCGGCGAGCCGGTGAAGAGCATGGTCGGCGCCCGTGCCAAGGCCCGGCTGCTGCGCGAGCTCGCCGAGGTGCTCTGAGGCGCCCCGGCGCCGCCGGGACGCGCGGGAGGTGGGCGGCGGCTTGTCCAGGGCCGCCGCCCGCGAACCCGTCCGTACCGGAACGTACTCCTCCGGGCCTAGGTTGTAAAGTGCAACTTGGTGGCCGGTGCCGGACATCCCGCCCGCGCGCCGTACGGTGGTCCCCGCCGTCCCCCACCGAAGGAGCACGCATGCCCGACCGCGACGCCGCCCTGGACGCCATCCAGCGCGAGCTCACCGCGTTCGCCCGCCGGGCCCGCCACAAGGCCGCGCAGATGCACCCCGACCTGTCGCTGGTCACCTACAGCATGCTCGACCTGGTCAAGGAGCGCGGCAGCTGCCGCGCCGCCGACCTCGCCGCCCACTTCATGCTCGACAAGTCCACCGTCAGCCGACAGGTCAACGCCCTCGAGAAGCTCGGCCTGATCACCCGCGAACCCGACCCGGAGGACCAGCGCGGCCAGCTGCTGCGCCCCTCCGAGGACGGACTGCGGCTGCTCGCCGACGCCGCCGAGCGCCGCCGGCTCGCCTTCCGCGAGCGCTTCACCGACTGGACGGACGACGACATCGCGCGGTTCGCCGGCTACCTCACCCGGTACGGTGCCGGGGACTGACCGCCCGCCCCGGGCGCACCCGGCCCCCGGGGCGCCCGGCGCGACGGCGCGCCGCCCCGGGCCGCCCGGCCGCAGCCGCAAGGATGGCGGCATGACACGGATGACCGAGCCCGAATGGCGCGCCTTCCTCTCCCACGGCACCCGCACCGGCAAGCTCGCCACCACCCGCGCGGACGGCCGGCCGCACGTCACGCCCGTCTGGTTCGTGCTGGACGGCGGGGACGTCGTGCTCAACACCGGTGCGAGCAGCGTCAAGGGACGCAACCTCGCCCGCGACCCCCGCGCCATGCTCTGCGTCGACGACCAGCAGCCGCCGTACTCCTTCGTCCTGGTGCAGGGCCGCGCCGAACTCTCCGAGGACCCGGCCGAACTGCGGCACTGGGCCGGCCGGATCGGCGCCCGCTACATGGGCGAGGACCGGGCCGAGGAGTTCGCCGCCCGCAACGGCGTCCCCGGCGAACTCCTCGTCCGCCTCAGGATCGAGAAGGTCGACGCGCAGGGCGCCATCTCCGCCTGAGCCCGTGCCGTAACACCGGGTGTCCCGGCCCGCAGCGGGAAGAACCGCCGCGGGCCGGGTTGTTGCACGCCTCGGCCGGCCACCGCCGACCCGCGCCGCACGACGACACCCGGAGACCCGATGGCCGACCAGGCCCCGCGCCGCTTCCTCTTCCTGCTCGGCTCCACCCGCAGCGGCGGCAACGCCGAACTGCTCGCCAGGCGCGCCGCCGAGCACCTCCCCGCCGGTACGCAGCAGCAGTGGCTCACCCTCACCGACCTGCCGCTGCCCGCCTTCGCCGACCAGCGCCACGACGGCAGCTACCCGCCGCCCACCGGTCACGCCCGCACCCTGCTCGACGCCACCCTCGACGCCACCGACCTGGTGATCGTCTCGCCGCTGTACTGGTACAGCGTCAGCACGCCCGTCAAGCACTACCTCGACCACTGGTCCGGCTGGATGCGCGTCCCCGGCACCGACTTCAAGGCCCGGATGGCCGGCCGCACCCTGCGGGCCGTCAGCGCCTACGCCGGCACCGACCCCGCCGACGCCGACCCGCTCGCCGGCATGCTCCGCCGCAGCGCCGACTACCTGTCGATGCGCTGGGGCGGCCTGCTGCTCGGCTCCGGCAGCCGGCCCGGCGACGTGCTCGCCGACGAGGACGCCCTGCTCGCCGCCAAGTCCTTCCTCGCCGCGCCCTGACCACCCCGACCCGCCGCGGCGACCGGGCCGACCGGGCCCGCAGCGCCGTCCGGAGCGGCCGCCCGCGGGCCGAACAGCAGCGCCACCAGCAGCAGCCCCGCGGCCGCACCCGCGCACTGCGCCAGCACGAACCCCGGCACCGAGCCGGGCGCGATCCCGGCCGCCCCGTCGGAGAGCGCCCGGCCCGCCGTCACCGCCGGATTGGCGAACGCCCCCGAGGACGTCCCCCAGCACGCCGCGACCGCCCACCCGGCCACCGCCACCGGCGCCCAGCGGCCCCGCCCCACGTGCCGCAGCCCGCACACCACCAGCAGCAGCACCCCGGTCGCCACCGCCTCCGCCAGCCAGAGCGGCCCCGCGGCCAGCCGCCGCCCGGAGACCTCCAGCAGCGGGCGGCCGAACATCGCGTTCGCCACCGCCGCACCCGCCACCGCACCGGCCAGCTGCGCCACCGGATAGCAGACCAGCTCACGACCGGACGGCCCGCCGCCCCGCCGACCCGTCCACCAGACGGCGGCGGTGACCAGCGGGTTCAGGTGCGCCCCGGAGACCGGTGCCAGCACCGTGAGCAGCACCCCCAGGGCCAGCGCGGGGGCCAGCACCGCACCCACCGCGGCCGAACCGGCGGGCCCCGGCTGCGCCGCCCGCAGCCCCGAACCGATCAGCACCGCGGCCAGCACCGCCGTGCCGACCGCCTCCGCGGCCAGCCGCCTGAACAGGGCAGTCGTCATCATGCCGCCATCGTGTCCGGGCTGCCGGGCGGCGACAATTGTCCGGTGCGCCAGGCCGGACCCGGGCCCGCCCGGCGTCCGCTCGGAGACTCGCACGGCCGGGCCGCCGGAACCGGCTTGACCCTCACGCACCGTGAGGCCGGAGGCTGGAGGCAACGAGGAGGGAGCACCCGCGATGAGCAGCTACTCGGTCGGCCAGGTGGCCAGGACGGCCGGGGTCACCGTCCGCACCCTGCACCACTACGACGAGATCGGCCTGCTGTCACCCGGCGGCCGCACCCCGGCCGGCTACCGCCGCTACGAGGACGAGGACCTCGACCGGCTGCAGCAGGTGCTGTTCTACCGCGAACTCGGCTTCCCCCTCGATCAGATCGCGGACATCCTGGACGACCGCTCCGTCTCGCCGAACGAACACCTGCGCCGCCAGCGCAGGCTCATCGGCGACCGGATCCGGCACCTCCAGGAACTCGCCGCGGCGGTCGAACGAGCCATGGAGGCACAGAAGATGGGCATTCAGCTGACACCGGAGGAGAAGTTCGAGGTGTTCGGGAAGGACTACCAGGAGGGCTGGGAGGACGAGGCGGAGCAGCGCTGGGGCGGCACCGACGCCTGGAAGGAGTCCCAGCGGCGCACCGGCGGCTACAGCAAGGCCGACTGGGTGCGGATCAAGGCCGAGGCCGACGCCCTCAACACCCGCCTCGCCGAGGCCCTCGCGGCCGGCACCGCGCCCGACTCCGAGGAGGGCGCCGCCCTCGCCGAGGAGCACCGGCAGCACATCACCGGCAACTTCTACGAGTGCACCTACGCCATCCACCGCGGCCTCGGCGAGATGTACCTCGCCGACCCCCGGTTCACCGCCACCTACGAGAAGATCGCCCCCGGCCTGGCCCGGTGGCTGCGCGACGCCATCGTCGCCAACGCCGACCGCCGGGAGGCGTGAGCGGCCCGCGGCCCGGCCGTCAGGCCGCGCCGCGGCCGAAGGTGCGGCGGTAGGCGGTGGGGGAGACCCGCATGGTGCGGCCGAAGTGGTGCCGGAAGGTCGCGGCGCTCTCGAAGCCGACCGCCGCGGCGATCTCCTCCACCGTCCCCTCCGGGGACTCCAGCAGCGGCAGGCTGGCGGCGACCCGCTGCGCCGTCACCCAGCGCATCGGGCTGGTGCCGTTGCGGGCCGTGAAGTGCCGCAGGTACGAGCGCTCGGACATCCGCGCCGCACGGGCGAGCAGCGGCACGGTGAGCGGCCCGGCGAGCTGGTCGAGCGCCCACTGCATGGAGCGCGCGACGCCGTCGTCCTCGGCCGCGACCGGTGTCACCGCCGCCTCGATGAACTGCGCCTGGCCGCCGTCCCGGTGCGGCGGGACGACGAAGCGCCGGGCCACCGTGTTGGCCACCCGGGCCCCGTGGTCGCGCCGCACCAGGTACAGGCAGAGGTCGATGCCGGCGGCGCTGCCCGCGCTGGTCAGCACCGTGCCGTTGTCCACGTACAGCACGTCCGGGTTGACCCGCACCGCAGGGTGGCGCTGCTGCAGCAGGTCGGCGTACCGCCAGTGGGTGGTCGCCTCCAGGCCGTCCAGCAGGCCGGCCGCGGCGAGCGCGAACGCCCCCGAGCAGATCGAGACGATCCGGGCGCCGCGCTCGTGCGCGGTGCGCAGCGCGGCGACCAGCCCGGGCGAGACCGCGCCGCCGAACGGGTTCGGGACGGCGACCACCATCACCGTGTCCGCGGCGGCCAGGTCGTCGAGCCCGTGCCGCGCGGTGAGGGAGAACCCGCCGACCGCGTTCAGCGGCGTTCCGGGCTCGTCGGCGCAGACCCTGACGTCGTACCAGGGCGCGGCCAGCAGCCCGCTCAGCTCGGGCCGGGCGAGCCCGAACACCTCGACCACCACGCCCAGTTCGAACGGCGCCATGCCGTCGAAGGCGTAGACGGCGACGGTGTGCACCGGCTCGGGCCGGCGGCCGACGGCCACCGGCACCGGGCCGCTCTGCGGGTGGACGGCCACGGCGGCCCCCTTCGTCCGGGCTGGCGGGATCTTGGCGAGTGTAGTCGTCCGCGCCACTGTCGGGCCGCCCGGCCCGCCGCGAGGATCGATCCCGTCGCAGCAGACCGGCAGCCGGACCGACAGGAGCCCACCGATGACCGCCACCGCCTCGCCCGTGACCGAGATCCCCGCCCTCGCCCCCGAGCGCGCCTTCGCCTTCTTCGCCGAGCGGCTCGGCTGCCAGGCCGACCCGGCCGACGTCCACCACGCCATGCGCGACGGGCAACAGGACTTCACCGTGGTCGACGTCCGCGCCGAGGGCGCCCACCGCAAGGCCCACCTGCCCGGTGCGATCAGCCTGCCGCTCGCGGAGATCACCGCCGAGCGGGTCGCCGCACTCCCGTCCGGACTGCTGGTGGTGTACTGCTGGGGCCCCGCCTGCAACGGCTCAACCAAGGGCGCGATGCGGCTTGCCGCGCTCGGCCGCGAGGTCAAGGAGATGATCGGCGGCCTGGAGTACTGGGTCCGCGAGGGCTGGCCCACCGAGGGCCGCCGTCCGATCGACCCGCGCACCGCCGGCCCCGCCGACCTCGGGCTGGTCTGCTGACCGCACCCGACCGCGGCGGAGCGGTGGAGGCCTTGGCGCGGCCGGATTGTCAGTGCCCGGGCCTAATCTGAAGATGTGTCCGAGACCGGCGGCGGGCAGCAGCACGCCGAGCACGGCGGGCAGCGAAAAAAGCAGTGGGAGCCCGCCCCGTCCGTCGGGGAGGATGCTGATTCGTCAGGCGAGGGCCCGGGGGACGGGGCCGGTGCGGCTGAGCCGACCGGTGGGCCTCGCCGTACACATCCACCACCACATCCGCAGCGATCTCATTGGGGGGTCACGCCATGAGCACGCCCGTTGTCGCCCGATTCACGAAGAATGTTCCTGCCCCGATCCGGATGTCCGGCTGGGGCCGCCGCGGCGCCCGCCGCTGATCCGCCCACGGGGTGTCCGGCAACGAGGCCGGGCGCCCCGTCCTGCTGTTCTCCTCCCGGCGGGCCCGGGGTGCCGCGGAAGAAATCCCGCCCCCGCCTGCAACCTCGCTGCGGTGTGCACGTCCATCAGGACGGCCTGACCAGGATCCTGGACGGCCTCGACGTCGGCGGGCGCGGGGACGTCCTGCACAAGGGCCGGGCCGGCGACGTCAAGGTCCTGATCGGCGAGGCGTCCGTGACCACCGCGGGCGGGGTGCGGACGGTCACCTTCCCGGTGACCTGGACCAACCTCACCCAGAACGCCTACGGCCGGGTCGAACCGGTGCTCGCCCTCGACGAGCCCGGGCTCGCCGCCCCGACCGCCCCGGCCGGCGGGCAGCAGGCCACCGCCGTGCTGGAGCGCAAGGACGTCTCCACCTGGACGGCCCTGCCGCTGAGCACCGGGACGGGCGGCGGACACGGCCCCTCGGCGCCCTTCGCCCTCGCACCGGGCCAGAGCCGCACCCTCACCTACCGCCTGAAGCTCACCGGCTACCAGAAGGCCTCGGTGCAGCTGGTGGGGCAGGCCCTGCTCGACGGCTCCGGCAGTTCCGCGCCGACCGTCGGCGACACCGCCGGGCAGCTGGTCCTCGGCTGAGACGGCGACGGCCGGGCACCCCGCGCGGGGTGCCCCGC
>NZ_JBEYFP010000228.1:0-8659 GCF_040634455.1 Kitasatospora sp. NPDC007106 | reverse complement strand
CGGGAGGCGAGTCTCAGGCCGAGCAGTCCGACCACGGTCACCACGGCGCCCGGAAGCAGGGCGCGCCAGCGCACCCGCCTGCCGAGCAGCAGCCACTGCGACCACCGGACGAACAGGAACGCGGTCAGTGCCGCCACCAGGGCTACCGGCCGGGGACCGGCGCCAGAGCGTGCCGGTGGCGGACAGGAAGAGGAATCCGATGAGGACGGCGAGCCACAGCACGTGCCGCCAGCGGGCCCACCAGCGGGCCGGTGGCAGGTTCCAGGCTTTCTCGTAGCCGCTCTGCACCGCGGCGCCGAACGACAGGCCGAACACCGCCAGGGCCGCGAGACCGAAGGCCGTCGTCGTCCGGAACGCCTGGCCGGGGCCGCCCGAAGAGCCGCTCGACCTCTCGTCTGGAAGCCGGCGACACACCGAGCCCGTCCCCCAGCCACTGCGCGAACCCCCGCCCGCGGTCCGGATCGGCCGCGGCGACCACGATCAGCAGCGGGACCAGAGTGAGGAACCCGAGCGCCGCGAAGCCCGGTGCCCGCTGTGACAGCTGCAGATCACCGCCCCGCGCCGCCGCGCCCAGCCGGCGACCGGCGGACCACCCGCCGTAGCTGTCGGAACAGGGACGGCTTGCCCGTATCGCCAGGGGGTCCGATCGGCATGCACGTTGACCACCACGATCGATGCGCCGCTGCTGTAGGGCGCGACCACAGAGGTCGAGTCGGATCCTTGGGTAGGGCGAGCCGCGGAACGGCCCGGAGGGGACCGGGACAAACGACCCGGGTCAGCGTCCTCGGCCTCACCCACGTGCAGCTCGCCAGTCTTGGTCCGACGTCGCTCCGATCGGTTGCACGAACGGAGCGACGTGGCTCCTGATCCCGTTGCCCGACCGGCGCTCAAACAACCCCGCCCGAAACAACCGGGGTGCGTACCGCAGCGGTGGTGGGCCGCCTGCCCGGCGGCGCGGCTCGTGGGCGCACTTCTTCCCCACCGGACGTCGATGCCGGGGCGGCAGGGTCGCCGGGGTCAGCGGGAACACCTGCGTCCGGCGATGACGTGGGAGACGTTCGAGAGCGCCGCCGGCCGCGCCCGCCCCGTCCGCCGGCTCGTATCGCGGCCGGCCCAGTTGTTGGCGCGGCATCTCGTTCTCGGGCCTCAGCACCAGGACCTCCGCTTCGAGGTCGAGATGCCAGGGCGCGATGAGCACCAGGAATCCGAGCACACGCCGCACGAGTGGATGGGTCATACGAACGAGCGTCCGGTGATCACGCCAGGGCGGGGATGCTCATGCGGGCTCCGTGCAGGTCGGCGGCGTGAGCCGAGTTCTCGAGCCCCGCAGGTTCAGGAGCGGGCCTCAGTAGCCACCGCCGCCCGTGGAGCCGGCAGACGGGGAAGCCGACGCGGAGGCTGGGCTGGTGATCGCGTCACCGCTGGGACTCACCACGTACCACGAAGCGCCGAAGGCGTTGACGCCCTGACCGTTGGTTTCTCCGGGCTTCGTGTCCTTGAAGAAGTAGTACAACGGGTGGCCGTTGTAGGTCACCTGGGTCGAGCTGTCCGAACGGGTGGTCGTTCCGACCAGGGACGCGGTCACTCCGCTGCTGTCGGGTGCCCCGGTCGTGGTCTGCGGCGGCCAGTTCTGCGTACAGGAGCCGTTGCAGGTCGAGGTCGTCCCCGTATCGGCCTTGAACAGGTACAACGTCCTACCGGAACCGTCGACCAGGATCTGACCGAACGGCGAACTCGCCGTCTTCACCGTGGCGACGCTCCGGCTGGGAGCAGCGGAGCCGGCGGCGGTCGTGGGGGCGCTGGTGCTCGCGGTCGGGGTCGAGGAAGCCGTGGTGCCGGAACTGCCGCATCCGGAGGCAGTGGCTGTCATGGCGGCCACACCGGCGGCAAGAGTGATGAAACGATTCATTGGGTACCTCTTGATCCTGGCGGCGACGTCGGTCGGCCGACCGACGGTGACTTTCCGAACCACGTTAGGCACCGATGCCCGACCTGCTTCCGCGGGCGGTCCGGCCCTGCGCCGACCTTCACTCGTGCGGGTGACCGAGGGGCCGCAGCGGTGTCCGACTGTCAGTCAGAACGTCCGTGTGCATCAGCCCACCGGTGCCATGCGGCCGCCTACCCGTCAGGCCTCCAGGGCCCGCCCAAGGGGCCCGGTGTCCATCTTCGTGCCCTGGCCGGCCCGGGGCACGGTCCGGTGCGCCCGTCCTTCCCGGGGCAGGCCTTTCCGGGGCGGACGAGGAAACCGTCGCGGTAGCCCGACGAAGCGGATGTGCCGCTGTGTGCGGCCGGACGCATCGGGTCACCCGGTGACGCCGCTGTGCTGCACGTGGAACGGGACGGTCGTGACGACGACCTTCGGCAGGGGGCGCAGCGCCCTCCGCAGCCGAGCCGCGAGTCGGCTGTGCAGGAGACGGTGGCGCCAGTGCTGTACGACGATCTCCGGAAGGATGACGGTCAGGGTGAGGTCCGGGCACTGGTGGTGCAGCGACTCGATGTAGTTGACCAGTGGTGCGACGATCGCGCGACAGGGGGAGAGGACGATCTCCAGGGGCAGGTGGTCGCCCCACGGGTTAGGGTCGGTGGTCGGCTTGATCTGCTGTGGCGACCCCGTGCGGGGTTCTTCCACCGGTTCCCGGCGCCCGGCGAGGCCGGCTCACCGAGTCAGAACCTGTGGTCGAAGACCGCCGTGACGGGGGCGTGGTCGGACCAGCGCTCGGCGTGCGAGGCGGCCCGCTCGACGTAGGCGTCGGCACAGGTGGCGGCGAGGCCCGGGCTGGCCATCAGGTAGTCGATGCGCCAGCCGGAGTCGTTGTCGAAGGCGCGGCCGCGGTACGACCACCAGGTGTAGGGCCCGGCCTGGTCGGGGTGGAGGTCGCGGACGACGTCCACGTAGCCGACGTCGTCGAGGAGCCGGGTCATCCAGGCCCGCTCCTCGGGCAGGAAGCCGGCGTTCTTCCGGTTGGCCCGCCAGTTCTTGAGGTCGTCCTCGCGGTGGGCGATGTTCCAGTCGCCGCAGACCAGCACCTCTCGCCCCTCCTCGGCGGCCCGCCGCTTCAGGCTGTCGAGGTGGACGAGGAACTCCGCCATGAAGCGTTCCTTCTCGTCCTGGCGCTCGGTGCCGACCTCGCCGGAGGGCAGGTAGAGGCTGGCGACCGTGAGGCCCGGCAGGTCGATCTCGGCGTACCGGCCGGAGCCGTCGAACTCGGTGGAGCCGAAGCCGATCGCGGTGCGCTCCGGCGCCCGGCGGGAGAGCACCGCCACGCCGGCCCGGCCCTTGGCGGCGGCCGGCGCCCAGACCGCGTGCCAGCCCTCCATGTCCTTGATCTCGGACGGCAGCTGGTCGGCCTCGGCGCGGACCTCCTGCAGGCAGACGACGTCGGCCTTGGTGCCGGCGAGCCACTCGGTGAGGCCCTTCTTGGCGGCCGCCCGGATGCCGTTGACGTTGACTGTCGAAACCACGATCACCCCGGGAGGGTACCGGCCGCCCCGGCCGTCCGCCGAAGCGGTCCGGCTCCGTCGTGGCGCAGATCACGAACGGTCGGCGAGTGGCCGTGTTCCGGTCAAGCCCGGTCATTGGTCTTGACCATCTCATCCGCCACCCCCTAGGGTCTGCTTACTGCAAAGACCTTTAATAAAGAAGGACGGATAAAGCCCACCCTCCCCACCTGCCGAAACCGGGGAAGGATCGGGCGGCCCCACACCTTCAGGGCGGAGGACACGGTGGCGCAAGGACAGCTCACGGCGGCCCCCGAGCCGAAGTACTGGCACCTGCGCACCGTCCTGGTGCGCACCATCGACTCGGAGTTCTCCGCCGGTCAGGTGCTGCCCAACGAGCGCGAGCTCGCCGCCCGCTTCGGCGTGGCCCGGGCGACGCTGCGCCAGGCGCTCGACCAGCTGGAGCTGGAGGGCCGGCTGGTCCGCCGCCGCGGCATCGGCACCGTGATCGC
This sequence comes from Kitasatospora sp. NPDC007106, assembly GCF_040634455.1. NCBI lineage: Bacteria > Bacillati > Actinomycetota > Actinomycetes > Kitasatosporales > Streptomycetaceae > Kitasatospora > Kitasatospora sp. NPDC007106. Next base: position 4,709 of record NZ_JBEYFP010000228.1, on the reverse strand, counting down.
CGCCCCGCGGGTCGGCGTCCCGGTGAGCAGCAGCGAGGAGGGCTGGCCCAGCGCCTCGCGCAACCAGTCCTGGCGGATCGTCGACTGCACCAGCGCCCCCGCCCCGGCCCGGCTGGCCGCCGAGCTCGGCGTCCTGCCCGGCGAGACGGTGCACACCGTGCGCCGGGTGCGCCTCGTCCAGGGCCGGGTGATGGCGACCGAGTCGCTGCACGTCCCCGACTCCGCGGTGCCGCACCTGCCCGCGCTGCCGCAGCTGGTCGGCTCGACGGCCGAGGGCGAGCGCGCCCGTTCGGTGCTCCGCCAGCTGGAGCGCTGCGGGGTGGACGGCGAGTCCCGCACGGTCGAGCTGGGCGTCGCCGAGGCCGAGCAGGCCGCCCTGCTGGAGCGCCCGCCGGGCACCCCGGTGCTGGTGGTCACCACCGTGTACGCGTCCGCCGGCCGGCACATCGCCCGCGCCGTCTGCACCTACCGTGCCGACACCTGCAAGCTCACCTTCGGCGAGACCGGCGCCGTCGAGGTCACCCCGGTCGAGGCGGTCCGCTCCGCCTGACACCCGCCCGAACGCGAACCGCGGGCCCGTCCGACACCGGACGGGCCCGCGGTCCGCGTTCCGGGGCGGTGCACCGGGTCAGCGCGGGCCGGCCACCGGCGGGTCGACCGCGAACAGCTGCTCCTCCACGTGGTCGAGCGCCACCCGCAGCGCCCCGGTCGCCACGACCTCGGTGCCGAGCGCGGCCAGCGCCACCTCCGGCGCCCGCAGGGTGAAGCGTCCGAGCCGCTCGCGCAGCGGCTCCAGGACGCCGTCCAGCCCGGCCGCCCAGCCGCCGACCACCACCAGTTGCGGGTCCAGGGCGAGGACGAGCGCCGCCACGTCGTGCACCAGCCGGCCGAGGAAGCGGTCCATGGCGTCCCGGGCGACCGCGTCGCCCTCCCGGGCCAGCCGCAGCACCCGGGCGACCGCCGCCTCGTCCAGCGGGTCGAGCGGCTTGCCGGTGGTGGAGAGCAGCCGTTCCGGGGTGGCCTCCTGGCCGAGCAGGTGCAGGGCGCCGATCTCGCCGGCCGCGCCGCCGTACCCGCGGTGCAGCCGCCCGTTGATCAGCGAGCCGGCACCGGGGCTGAGGCCGGCCATGACGAAGACGACGTCGCCCTTGCCGACCGCGGCGCCCTTCCAGTGCTCGGCGATCGCGGCGAGGTTGGCGTCGTTCTCGATGACGACCGGGCAGCGGAACGAGCGGCGCAGCCGGGCGCCGAGGTCGAGGCCGGTCCAGCCGGGCACGGCGGTGCTGAGCCGGACGGTGCCCTCGCCGTCCACGATGCCCGGGGTGCCGACGGCGACGGCCCACAGGCTGTCCCGCAGGACGCCGGTCTTGCGCAGCACCTCGGCGACGGTCGTCCGCATGACGCCGAGCCGCTCCTCGGCGTCGAGGGCCTCGTCGACGGGCTTGGAGTGACCGGCGAGGATCTCGCCGCTGAGGTCGGCCAGCACCACCCGGACGTCGTGCACGCCGACCTCGATGCCGAGCGCGTGCCCGGCCTCGGCGCGGAACCGGAACCAGCGGGCGGGCCGGCCGCGGCGCCCGCCGCCGTCCAGGCCCTGCTCGACCTCGGCGACCAGGCCGGACTCCATCAGGCCCTCGATGACGCCCTCGACGGTCGGCCGGGAGAGCCCGGTGTCGCCGACGAGCTGCGTCAGGGTGACGGTCTGTCCGTCGCGCAGCGCCCGCAGGGTGACCGCCGCGTTGATCCGACGCAGCAGCGAGGAGTCCCCTCCGGTGAGCCGATCCGCCACGTCGCCGCCCTTCCCGCGTTCGCGCGACAGCTCTGGCGCGCGGTGCCGAGTGCGCGGTGACCTCCGTTGCCCCGCGAGAGTCCGCCGCGGGGCAGCACGGCACAACGGCGCGCGCACCCCGGGGCATCAGCCGGGATGGTACTCGGGCACCCCTCGGGCCGCGAGCGTTTCCGCAGCTCATCACGTATTCGGTATGGAAACGGTACGAAGGCGGTGACGCTCCGGTGCGGCCGCCCGCCGACGCGGGCCCGGGCAGGCTCAGCCGTCGAGGCGCCACACCACCGAGGTCTTCTCCGGGGCGTCCTCGAGATCGGCCACCACCGGCACCCGGTACGAGGCGACCTCGGTGAAGTGCTCGCGCGGCAGGTACGCCCGGCCCGGGTCGCCGACCAGCACCAGGGCGCCGCGGGCACGGGCGCGCCGGAGGAACGGCAGCACCCGGTGGGCCATGGCCCGCTCGTAGAAGACGTCGCCGGCCAGCACCACCTCGGCGGGCGCGCCGTCGCCCGGCAGCAGGTCGGCGCAGCGCGCGTCGATCCGCACGCCGTTCGCCGCGGCGTTGAGGCCGATCGCGGCGACCGCGTACGCGTCGATCTCGGCGGCGGTGACGGAGGCGGCGCCGCGCAGGGCGCAGGCGATGCCGACCAGTCCGGAGCCGGCGGCGAGGTCCAGCACGGCCCGGCCCGCGACCGTCTCCGGGTGGTCGAGCACGTAGCGGGCGACGGCCTGGCCACCGGCCCAGGCGAACCCCCAGAAGGGCGGCGGCAGTCCGACCTCGCCCTTCGCGGACTCGGTGCGCTCCCACAGCCCGATCGCCTCCTCGGCCAGGTGCAGCCGGACCTCGGGGACGAACGGGACCGCGCCGAGCGCGGTCTGCGAGCGGACGAACTCCGCCGCCGCGCCGCAGGCCGGATCGGAGCCGGCCGGATCGGAACCGGTCACGGCGGACCGGGCGGCGCCGGGGGCAGGGGCTGCGATGGGTGCGGTCGGCACGGTGCTCCTCGCGGGGTGTCGCACAGGCGGGGGTGGCCCGAGCCTACGGGACGGGTGACGCGAGGTCAGCCCGCCCCGTCCCACCCTGTGGAATGTTGCGTCGGGTCGGAGCACGGCTGTTAGACAGGGGCGCATGACCGACATCGCGATCCGTACCGCGCGCCCCGACGAGATCCCCGCCCTCCTGGCCTTCTGGGGCCGGGCCGCCGAGGGAGCCAGCATCACCGACGACGAGGCCGGGGTCGCCCGGCTGATCGAACGGGACCCGCAGGCCCTGCTGGTCGCCGAGCTGGACGGGGTGCTCGCGGGCACCGTGATCGCCGGTTTCGACGGCTGGCGCTGCCACCTCTACCGGCTGGCGGTCGACCCGGAGCTGCGCCGCCGCGGGGTCGGCGGCGCGCTGATCGCGGCGGCCGAGGCGAGGTTCGCCGAGCTGGGCGGCCGCCGCGCCGACGCCATGGTGCTGGAGCACAACGCCCTCGGCCAGGGGGCCTGGGCCGGCGCCGGCTACCGGCGCGAGGAGCAGTGGCGCCGCTGGGTGCGCCCGCTGGCGGGCTGAGGCCCGCGGGGCGGGGCAGCCGGCCGTCCGGTCAGACGTGCTCCATGGTGAGCGTCGCCGTGGTGTCCGGCTCCAGCGCCTCGAAGACGTGCGGCGCGTCGCCCGGGTAGGCGATGTAGTCGCCCGGGCCGAGCTCGACCGGGGCCGCGGCCGGGCCGACCAGGGCCCGGCCGGTGCCGATCACCACGTGCTCCACCGAGCCGGGCAGGTGCGGGTCGGAGCGGCGGACGCCGCCCGGCTGGGCGTCGATCCGGTAGATGTCCCGGCGCGCGTTCGGCGGGCAGGACGCGAGCAGGGTGGCCGCGTAGTCGGCCCGCTCGGACCAGGTGACCGGGCCCTCGCCGGCCCGGACGATGCGGACCTGCGGCCGCGGCGGGTCGACCAGGCGGCTGAACGGCACGTCGAGGGCGGCGCCGAGTGCCCACAGGGTCTCCACGCTCGGATTGCCGGCGCCCGCCTCCAGCTGCGAGAGCGTCGACTTGGCGATGCCCGCCCGGCGGGCGAGCTCCGCCATGGAGAGCCCGGCCCGCTCCCGTTCGCGGCGGATCGAGGCGGAGATCAGGGCGATCAGATCGAGGGAGGACCGGTGTCCGCCCGGTGCCGCCGCACCGTCCGCAGGGACGCTGTCCACAGGGTCCACGTGTTCGCTCCAGACTACTGTCCGTTCGGCTTGACGAACGCCGAGGTTGCTGTTCATTCTAATGGACATGCGTTCGGCAATGCGAACACTCGATCGCGGCACGCTCCGCGACATCGCCCTGGTCTGTCTCGCCGACGCCCTCGTCGGCGCCTCCTTCGGCGCGATCGCCGTCTCCGGCGGGCTGCCGGCCTGGGTGCCGGTCGCCATGTCCCTGCTGGTCTTCGCCGGCGGCTCGCAGTTCGCCGCGGTCGGCGTCGTGCTGGCCGGCGGCGGCCCGATCGCCGCGGTGGTCACCGGCCTCGTCCTCAACGCCCGGCTGCTGCCCTTCGGCTTTGCCGTCGCCGACGTGCTCGGCGGCGGCTGGCGGGCCAAGCTGCTCGGCGCCCAGATGCTCACCGACGAGTCCGCCGCGTTCACCCTGCTGCAGCGCGACCCGAAGGCCCGCCGCGCCGCGTTCTGGATCTGCGGCGTCGCCCTGTTCGCGGTGTGGAACATCGCCGTCCTGCTCGGTGCGATGGCCGGCGGCGCCATCGGCGACACCGACGCGCTCGGGCTGGACGCGGCCTTCCCCGCCGTCCTGCTGGCCCTGGTGCTGCCCTCGCTCGCCGACCGGTCCGTCCGCAACCCGGCCCTGGTCGGCGCCGTGGCGGCGGTCGCCGCCACGCCCTTCCTGCCGGCCGGCCTGCCCGTCCTGCTGGCGCTGGTCGCGCTCGTCCCGGCCGCCCGGG
>NZ_JBEYFP010000227.1:0-8691 GCF_040634455.1 Kitasatospora sp. NPDC007106 | reverse complement strand
TCTGGTGTTCAGACGTGAGCTCTTCGGTTCTCTCCCGGCTCGTCTTCTCGCCGCTGATCGCCTCCAACATGGTCACCTACGGCTCGTTCGGGTCCGTGCTGGTCATCCAGTCCTGGCTGGTCGGCGTGGGAGTCGTCGTCCTCGGCGGCGCACCGGTCGGCCGACTGCTCGACGAGGAACTCCCGCGCGTGAGACGTGCGCTGAAACGGCGAAGGCGAGGGCCCACGCACCGTCGCGGCCGATTCGTGAGCGACACCCACTCGACGCCCGTTTGCGCCGAGGGCGGCAGCCCGGCGGCCGGCCCTTGACCGTGGGTTGCGCCCGGGGAAGTGGGAAGTGGTGTGCGGGTTCCGCCCGTTCCCGGGGTTTCGTCCCGGTGATGGCCGTCGCCTGAGAACGCAAGAACGGCCACCGGTTGATCCTTAACGAGATGTCTGACGTCACGAAGAGGAGACCAACACAATGACCGCACCGGACAGTCTGCCGCCCGCCGCACCCCTGGAGGAGAACCTGACCTCGGCGAGTCCCGACCTGTTGCGCGCGATGGCGAAGACGTTCGCCGACGCGGCGATGTCCGCCGACGTCGACCGCACCTGCGGCGGCGAGTACCGCAGGCCAAGCGAGGAACGTGTCAACTCCCGTAACGGATAACGCAATCGCGACCGGGGCATCCGAGTCGGCGCGATCGGCCCGGCCGTCCCCGGGGTCCGCTCGGGCACCTACTTCCCCAGCCGGCTCCTGGAACGGCGACGCCGGGCCGAGCAGGCGCTGATCAGCATGGTCGCGACCTGCCGCCTCCTCGGAGCCCCGACCAGCAGGGTCGAGAAACTCGGCGAGGGCTGCGGGCATCCTGCGCGGACCACTGCACGCAGACCACGGCGCTCAGTCGCCCCACAAAAGGCCGCCCCCGCATCGCTGCGGAGGCGGCCTTTCCGGCCTGCGCAAACGTCACACCGACCGGGACAACAGGATCTGAATCCACGCCTCCGTCGCCCTACGATCTTCCCACCGAAAGGGCGGACACTTTTGCGATCGCGAGTCGCAGAGTCAGGAATCCTGCCTCAAGGATCCACATATTCGCCTCCTCGCGATCGTCCTACCGGTAACTTCTCCCGGCACTTTCCAGAATACTCCGCGCCACTGGAATCCGAGCACCTCGTGCGCATAATTATTTTCAAAAATCACCGCACCCTCACGTTCAACCAGGAAGGTCATACGCCAAATACCTTGGGCCGCACCCCGCAGCGGCAAGATCCGTCCTGGCTGAAGCGTCGCGGGTGAGGGCCGGCGCCGTGCCGGGACGGGGGAAGCCCTGCAGGGAACCGTGGCGCGCATGGCGGATTTCGCGCGGGAGGTACCGCGGAGCGGCCGCGGACCGGTCAAGAGGATTCGGTGATCGGCTGCTGGGGCGGATCCTGGACCGGGCCCACGAGATGCGCCGAAGCTCGCCGATCCGGCCTTCACGGCGACGAAGCCCGGCCGGCAGCAACCCACCGACCGCCCCCTTCCTCGCCCGGAGGCCGGGCCCGGCCGGAGTACGGTGGAAGAATGCACCGTCAACGGCCTGCAGGATTCCCGCAGTGCCAGACGCCGGCACCAGGCCGTCCGCACCAACGAGCCCAGGGCGGGTGTTCCACATGACCGCGACCTCCGATCCCACCGCTGCCCGGCCCCCTGGGCCGGAACCGCCGGTGCGCCTCTCACTGACACCGGAGGGCGCCACCCCGGGACGACTGGACGGAGCCTGGTGGCCCCGCTCGCACGACCTCCTGCGCGAACTCCCCCCGCTGGCGGCAGCACTGGACCCCACATGGGGGAAGATCACCCGTGTCACCGTGAATCCGACGCACTGGCCGGTCATCCCCCGGCGGGTCCCGGTCGAAGGCCACGTCATCCACGTCGGATGGTTCGAACAGGAGCAGGACGCGGACGAGGTGATGGTCTGCTCCTTCGTCCCGCTCCGCCTGGAGCTCCTGGTGATTCCCCCCGAGGCCGAGGCCTCCGCCGCCGAGTGGCTGATGACGGCGGCGTCCGACCCGGCCAACACCCGCACCGGCACCGACCTCCTGACAGCTGCGGGTGTGCCGACCGCGGACCCGCGCGCCGGGGGATGACAACGATCGCGGCGGACGGCACCGTGCCGTTCGCCACCGGCCCCGCCCCCGACTTCCCGCTGTCGGCCCGCGCGTCCACAGCACCCCGGAACCAGCGGGCAGGTGCGCGGACCTCGCCCGGACACGTGCCGCCGAGTGGGCCACACGAAACCTGCACCGCGGCGGCCTCACAGTAGACGTCCACCGGTGCCGAAGGCGCGGCCGGTGGTCGTACCCGAGTCACACCCTGTCGGCTCATCAGGCAGGTGGCGGCGGCACGCGCCGACGGGAGAATGGGAGACGCCCACAGACATCGGAGGCTGCTGATGTTCGAAGCGGGTGACATCCGGGAATGGCGCGGCCACGACGTGGTGGATGCCGACCGCCGCAAGATCGGCACGCTGGAGTCCGTCTACGTCGACACGGCGACGGACCGGCCCTCGTTCGCCACCGTCACGGTCGGGCTGCCCACACGCCGCCGTCTGGTCTTCGTCCCCCTCGCCGACGCGCGGGTCGGGCCGGGCCATCTGCAGGTCGCCTGGCCCAGGAGCCGGGTCAAGAAGGCGCCGGCGATCGGCACCGACGGCATACTGCCGGTCGAGGACGAGGCGGCGATCTTCGCCCACTACGAACTGGACTACGCGCCGGGCGCGGGCGGTGAACGCCGCCTGGCACGCCGATAGCACCGGGCAGACACCGAAGGAGACCGACGATGGCACTGGTGCTGTTCCTGATCATCCTGGCGATCGTGCTCGGGATCGTCGGCGTGGTTGCCCACGGCCTGCTCTACCTGCTGTTCATCGGAATCGCCGTACTGATCATCGCCATGGTCATCTCCGCCGTCCGGTTCCGGCACGGCGGCCGCTCCGCTAACCGCTGAGATGCGCCGCAGTGCCGATAGTCCGCGGCCAGTACGGGGGAACCGCTCCGCGCACAAGGTGCCCGCGACCTGGAGCCACGCCACGGGGCCGACGTACGCCTCGACCACGTGCGGAACGTCCTCGAAGGCACCCAGGATCCGCAGCGCTCCGCTCGGATGCAGGCGGGCGCACCGGGCGGTTGGCCCCGGGCCTACCAGGGCACGGAGGTGGACACCGGGCCCCTTGGGCGGGCCCTGGAGGTCGGACGGGTGGGCGGCATGACGGGGCTCCGGTGGTGGACCCGGGATCGCACTTGGACAATCGGGTCATGGCAGGCCTTGAGGCGGGCCCCGGAACGGTGCATCTGGCCCACGGGGCGGGATACGTCAGCCCCGGCGTTGCGCTGGGCGAGTCGGTCAAGGGCATTGTTCGCATCGACGAGCGCGGATGGGTGCACGTCACTCAGGAGGACGGATCTCGCGTGTCGTTCCCGCCTCATGCCGTAGAACGCGTCAACTGGGGCGAGCCCGCTTCCTAGACGCGAGGCTCCGAGCCTCGCCGTGGGCTTGGGACCAGGTCACCGGGGCCCTCGTCAAGCAGCGAGGGAGCCCCAGTCGGAGGGCGAGATGGCGAAGTACCGATCGCGTGTGCGTGTGCTCTCCGAAGAAGACGTGGAGATCACCACGCGGCATGGGGAGCACGCCGAGGGCGACTTCGACGGAACTGCGCAGGAGTACGCCGAGTTCCTGGTCGACACGGCCGTGAGGCAGGGCGGGGACGATCCGGGCCCGATGCGACCGGCACGCGTTGTCGCCGATGTCTGGGAAGCGGGCGGATCGAAGAGCTTCGCCGCCGGGCACGCAGAGTGGCCGTAGCGCGCACGTCCGGGCGGGGTCGTGCACGTTTCCTCGGCCCCGCACGATCTCGACGCCCGAGGCCACGGTCGCATGGGGGTACGAAGGGCACGTGACGCGGGTATGCCGCGTCCGGCCTCGGCGGCTTGCAGCCAGGCGACTGCCCGGGACGGGCCCGCGCTGCCCGCAGGGCGTTCAGGACTGCCTCGTCGATGTCCGGCCGGCACCCGCCCGGTCGGTCGGGGTGACGCGGTGCGGGCGGAGTAGCGTGGGGGTATCGGGGCGGCCCGGCCGCCGCTCCCCGACGGTCGGCCCTCGTTCGGTGGGGCTGGTGTGTGTCCACGGACAGGTGGCGAGCCATGTCGGATGAAACCGGTGCTGCGCTCCCGGGACCTCTGCCGGACCGGTTCCGGCAGGCCGCGAAGCCGGGGACGGCCCTGCTGCGTCTGGAGACCACACAGTCGCGCGAGGGCGCGCTGGACGGCGCGTGGTGGCCGCGTTCACGGAACGTCGGCGCCGAACTACCCGGTCTGGTCAGGGCGTTGACCGAACATCTCGGCTCCGTGGTGAGCATCGGGCTGGACGCCGAAGCCTGGGACGACGTGCCGGCCCGGCTGCTCGTCGACGGCCGGTCGGTGCACATCGACCGGTACCCGGTCGGCGACGACACGGTGATCGTCACTCGGGGCGACCGCGATCACTTCAGCCTGCTCGTCGTCCCCCCGCAGACGAGCCGGGAGGCGGCGCTGGCCGCGATGGCCCGCGCGGTCGAAGCCGGCGGAACCGACTCGGCACGGCAGATCCTCGTCACCACCGGCAGCGGCTCCGAGCCACCGGGCGAAGCGACCTGAGGACCGGCCCCACAGGCCGGACTCCTCGGGACAGACGGGAAGGCGGGACGCAGAGATGTCCGTCTACGTGAAGCTCTCGGCCGACGCCCGGGCGCCGGCGGAGCCGTCGAAGGGGCCGTTGGACCTGCAGTACGAGGACGGCACGGACGACGGCGTCACCTTCGAGTACGACCTGCACCCGAGCGGTGCGCTGCGCGTCCTGCGGGTCTTCGAGGACACGCCCCACCGGATCGAGGCCTGCTTCAGCCCCGGAGCGTGGCTCCAAGTCGCGGGCACCTACCTGCGAAGCGGCTCCGAGTACTGACGATCCGGTTCACCTGCCCGCGCCCGTCGGGCGGTGGCCCGCGCGCGGCGGTCGGCCGCCGCCGCCGTCCCCTTCTTCCTGCTCGGGACCATCGTCTTGACGTTGCTCGCGACGAACGCACTCCCCGCACCGAGCGCCGACCGTGCGTTCTACTCGGGCCTCGCCGTGCTGTGCGCCGTGTCCACCGCCGTCGCGGTGATCGACCTGGTCGTCATCCGGCGCCGGATGACGGAGGAACGACGGTGGCACCGCTGACGACGCGGCCGAGCGGAGGACATGTTCGCACGCTACTGGGCGGGCGCAGGAGCACAACGGAGTCCGCCCGAGTCCAGCGCCGCGGGCGACACCACGGAGGGAGACCGTCCGAGTGATGCCGCCGTAGCTGAGGATGCGGCCGCACTGGTCGCAGTCGCGGTCGGCAACGGGCCTGCCTACGGTTGAGAACAGGACGCGCCGAGGCGTCCGGCCTCCGGTTGCGCAACGCGTCGGAGGTACGGGTCCACCAGCACAGGAATCGTAGGTGGGCCAGTGGATCCGGAGGATGGGGCCGGGTGGGCGGACGTTCCCGACCGCAGCCACCGGATCGATGACGAGATGGACCGGATCGTCGGACGTCTACGGGACCTGGCCGACACCCAGCGCCGTTTCCAGGACCTGCTGGACGCAGTGATCGCGGTGGGCCGGGAGCTGGAGCTGCCGGTCGTGCTCCGCCGGGTGATCACCACCGCGATGGGCCTGGTCGACGCCCGCTACGGCGCACTCGGCGTGCTCAGCGAGGACGGCGAACACCTGGAGGAGTTCATCCCCGTCGGGCTGAGCGAGCAGCAGGTCGCAGCCCTGGCCGGGGTCGCCCTTCCGCACGGGCGCGGACTCCTGGGACACCTCATCGACCACCCCGAACCCCTGCGTGTCGCGGACATCGGCGCCCACCCGGACGCGGTCGGTTTCCCGCCCGGCCACCCGCCGATGCGGACACTGCTCGGGGTGGCGCTCACCGGACGCGGACGGGTCTACGGCAACCTCTACCTTTGCGAGCGACGCGACGGACAGCCCTTCGACAGGCACGACCAGGACATCGTCGTGGCGCTCGCCGGCGCGGCCGGCCTCGCCATCGAGAACGCACGTCTCTACCGGCAGGTCCGCGCCAGCGCCGAGTACTTCCAGCGCCTCCTCCTTCCCCGCCTGCCCGATGTGGCGCCCTTCTCCGTCGCCGCGGTCTACCGCCCCGCCGCCACCCCGGACCACGTCGGCGGAGACTGGTACGACGCCCTGATGCTCCCCGACGGCGCCTGCGCCGTGGTCATCGGCGACGTCGCCGGACACGACCTGAAGTCCGCCGCCACCATGGCCCAGACCCGCAACATGCTGCGCGCCCTCCTCTACGACCGCCGCACCCCGCCCAGCGGCGTCCTGACACAGCTCGACCGCACCCTCCAGGCGATCACCGACAACACGATCACCACCACCTGCCTCGCCCGCATCGAACCCGCCGAGGACGGCTGGACACTCCACTGGAGCAACGCCGGACACCCGCCACCGCTCCTGATCGGCCCCGACGGCACCGCCCGCTACCTGCACGCCGACCCCGGCCTGCCCCTCGGCGTCGACCCCGACGTGCCCCGCCCCGACCACAAGCGCCCCCTGCCCGGCAACGCCACCCTCGTGCTCTTCACGGACGGCCTGGTCGAGCACCCCCACCGCCCCCTGGACGCCGGCCTCACCGCCCTTGCGCAGGTTGCCGCCGCCCACGCCGCTCTGCCCCTCGAAGACCTGTGCCGGACCCTGGCCGACGCCCACCTCGGCGATGGACGCGACGACCTCGCCGTCCTCGCCCTGCGCACCCCGCCCACCGCGCCGACCCCCGGGAACACCGGCGACACACTCCCGGACCCGGGAACAGCACGTACCCCGCACCCCGGCGGGCCCGCAGCTCGGTCTCGGCGGCGGTCCTTCAGCACCTGATCCTGGCCGCTCTTCACTCATGTCCATGACCTCTGCCGCTCCGTGATCCGGGGGCCCTGCCGCAGGGGAGGCCGGCCCTCCAACACGGAGGGCCTCCGTCTCCGTTCCGCAGCATCGAAACCCGGAATGCGCCACCACGGCACGGCACCGCCACTGCCGCACCTGCCCGTGCAGTTCGTCGACGCCGCAGCGGCGACCACCGGCGGGTGCGGACGGCCAGGGGCGGTTCGGTCATGAACCGGCTTGCCGCCCGTGCGCTTCCTGGTTCACACCTACGACACCGAGACCGGTGTCGCGATGGCCGCCCGAATGCTGCACGAGCTCGGACTACACGAGGGCTGCGCGGTACGTCTGGGCAGTGGGGACCTCGGCGCGCTCGCCGCCTCTTCCCGGCGGATCCTGGACACCGCCGGGCTGCCCGAGCCACGGATCACCGCCAGGGGCGGCACCGGTCGCCGACGACGGTCGACCGATGATGAGCCTCTCCACCGGCAGAGTGACCGTACAGGGGCCGAGCAGGTCCACCGCGGGCCCGGACTATTCACCCGGCCACGGCCGCTGCGCTGTCTCCGGACCGAAGCCCGGGGTGCAGCGTAGGTCCCGCTCCTCCCTCGCGTTGGCTCGCCTGCCCGGGCCCCTGCGGTTCGTCGTGGGTGGTGTTCGTGCCGGCATTCGTGGTGCTGCCACTGACGCCGGCCACGGCGAGGGCGGTGAAGCCGCGGCAGGCCGAGCCGAAATCGTCGTCCCGTCAGCATGGTCGACAACGTCGCCGCATGGCGCATCGACTACCACATCGCCTCCCCCGGCCTGGCCGCCCGCGCCACCGACGCCACCGACGAACGCGCCGCGGCCCACGCCGAGCGCTGGTCCGACCACGCCCCGGTCACCGTGGTCTACGACCACGGAGTCTGACGGTCCGTCTCGGACCGGGTCCCCGGCGCCCGCCGGGCGTTCTTCGCGAGGAGTCGTCGTGTCCGTCCCCGTGCGGCACCGTCCGCGCGACCGGCGACGGTCGTCGAGGCCGCGTACGGCGCGCCCTTCGGCCCGTCACCCCTTCAGCACCCCGAGCGGGACCAGCCGGGCAACGATGCGGCTGAGCCCGTTGCGCTCACTGGCGGTGACGACGGCGTCGACGTCCTTGTAGGCCTCCGGCGCCTCCTCCGTCGCACTGCGCCACGAGGTCGGGCGGGCCGACACGCCGGCCGCGACCAGCTCGGCGCGCAGGTGGCGGATGTCGATCTCGCGCTGGGCGCGGTGGCGGCTCCAGACCCGGCCCGCACCGTGGCAGGAGGAGTCGAACGCCTCGTTCCCCGGCACCCCCGCCAGGACGTAGGACGCCGTGCCCATGGTGCCGGGGACGAAGACCGGCTGCCCTGCCCCGGCGAGGTCGGCCGGCAGGTCCGGGTGGCCCGGCGGCAGGGCCCGGGTGGCGCCCTTGCGGTGGACGCAGAGCAGTCGGCGCTCTCCGTCCACCTCCTGGCGTTCCAGCTTGGCCAGGTTGTGCGACACGTCGTAGAGCAGGTCCAGACCGTGGCCGGTGTGCTCCCGGAACACCGCTCGGGCGGCGTCGGCCAGCAGGTGGCGGTTGGCGCGGGCGTAGTTGGCCGCGGCGGCCATCGCCCCCAGGTAGTCCCGGGCCTCCGGGGAGTCCACCGGGGCGCATGCCAGCTGCCGGTCGGGGACGGAGATCCCCCGGCGGTGCATCACGGCCTCCATCCGCCGGACGTGGTCGGTGCAGATCTGGTGGCCCAGGCCGCGCGAGCCGCA
>NZ_JBEYFP010000226.1:0-8775 GCF_040634455.1 Kitasatospora sp. NPDC007106 | reverse complement strand
CCCCGAGCAGCCGCCTGGTCGTCACCGACGCCGCGACCGGCGCGGTGCTCTCCTCCGAGGAGCAGATCCGCATCGGCGATCAGGCTCATCGCCTCGGCGCGGGTGGCCGGGTCGCGGAGCTGGCCGCGGACGGCCGAGGTGATGGTCTTGGCGCCGGGCTTGCGGATGCCGCGCATCGACATGCACATGTGCTCGCACTCGATGACGACGATCGCGCCGCGGGGCTCCAGGATGCTCATCAGGGCGTCGGCGACCTGGCTGGTCAGCCGCTCCTGGACCTGCGGGCGGCGGGCGTAGACGTCGACCAGGCGGGCCAGCTTCGACAGGCCGGTGATCTTGCCGGTGGTGGCCGGGATGTACCCGACGTGCGCGACGCCGCGGAAGGGCACCAGGTGGTGCTCGCAGGTCGAGAAGACCTCGATGTCCTTCACCAGCACCATCTCGTCGTGGCCGATGTCGAAGGTGGTGGTGAGCACGTCCTCCGGCTGCTGCCAGAGCCCCGCGAATATCTCCTTGTAGGCGCGGGCCACCCGGGCCGGCGTCTCCAGCAGGCCCTCGCGGTCCGGGTCCTCGCCCACGGCGATCAGCAGCTCGCGCACCGCGTTCTCGGCGCGCTTCTGGTCGAAGTGCCCGACGGCGGGCTCACCGTCGAGAGTCACCGGGTCGATCATGCGGGCCTCGCTTGCCTCATTGCCAGTGGATGGTCGTTCGTCGGGCACCGGGCCCGGCAGCACGAATGCCGCGCCTCCAGGGTACAAACCCGGGTGGCGCGGCATTCATTCCGTACGGGCGGCCGCTCAGCTCTCGGTGGAGCCCTCGGCGGGCGGCAGCTTCATGACGTCCACCGGGGCGGCCTCGTGGGAGGAGGCGACGCCGTTGGTCAGCGCCAGCTCCTTCGGGGACTGCACCGGCGGGCGGGTGGAGGGGGTGCGGCGGGAGGAGCCCGTCCACGCGGGGCGGGCGGGGCGCTTCACGATCGTGGAGAAGATCTCGGCGATCTGCTCCTTGTTCAGCGTCTCCTTCTCCAGCAGCTCCAGCACGAGGTTGTCGAGCACGTCGCGGTTCTCGACCAGGATCTCCCAGGCCTCGTTGTGCGCGTTCTCGATGAGCTTCTTGACCTCCTCGTCCACCAGCCCGGCGATCTCCTCGGAGTAGTCGCGCTGGTGGGCCATCTCGCGGCCGAGGAACGGCTCGGAGTCGCTGGAGCCGAACTTGATCGCGCCGAGGCGCTCGCTCATGCCGTACTGGGTGACCATCGCGCGGGCCGTGGCGGTGGCCTTCTCGATGTCGTTGGACGCGCCGGTGGTCGGGTCGTGGAAGACCAGCTCCTCCGCGGCGCGGCCGCCCAGCATGTAGGCCAGCTGGTCGAGCATCTCGTTGCGGGTGGTCGAGTACTTGTCCTCGTCCGGGAGCACCATCGTGTAGCCCAGGGCGCGGCCGCGGGACAGGATGGTGATCTTGTGGACCGGGTCCGCGTTCGGGGAGGCCGCCGCGACCAGGGCGTGGCCGCCCTCGTGGTACGCAGTGATCTTCTTCTCGCGGTCGGACATGATCCGGGTCCGCTTCTGCGGGCCGGCCACGACGCGGTCGATGGCCTCGTCGAGGACGAGGTTGTCGATCAGCTTCTTGTCCGAGCGGGCGGTCAGCAGGGCCGCCTCGTTGAGGACGTTGGAGAGGTCCGCGCCGGTGAAGCCGGGGGTGCGCTTGGCGACGGCCGAGAGGTCGACGTCGGGCGCGATCGGCTTGCCCTTCTGGTGCACCTTGAGGATGTCCAGGCGGCCCTGGAGGTCGGGGCGCTCGACGGCGATCTGCCGGTCGAAGCGGCCCGGGCGCAGCAGCGCCGGGTCCAGGATGTCCGGGCGGTTGGTGGCGGCGATCAGGATGACGCCGCCCTTGACGTCGAAGCCGTCCATCTCGACGAGCAGCTGGTTCAGCGTCTGCTCGCGCTCGTCGTGGCCGCCGCCGAGGCCCGCACCGCGGTGCCGGCCGACGGCGTCGATCTCGTCGACGAAGATGATCGCCGGGGCGTTCGCCTTGGCCTGCTCGAACAGGTCGCGCACCCGGGAGGCACCGACACCGACGAACATCTCGACGAAGTCGGAACCGGAGATGGAGTAGAACGGCACGCCCGCCTCGCCGGCCACGGCACGGGCCAGCAGGGTCTTGCCGGTGCCGGGCGGGCCGTACAGCAGCACGCCCTTGGGGATCTTGGCGCCGACGGCCTGGAACTTCGACGGCTCCTGCAGGAACTCCTTGATCTCCTGGAGCTCCTCCACCGCCTCGTCCGCGCCCGCGACGTCCGAGAACGTGGTCTTCGGGGTGTCCTTGGTGAGCAGCTTGGCCTTGGACTTGCCGAACTGCATGACCCGGGAGCCGCCACCCTGCATCTGGTTCATCAGGAACAGGAAGACGAGGACGATGATGACGATCGGCAGCATCGACAGCAGGAGGCTGACGAAGGTCGACTGCCGCTCCGGGGTGACGGTGTAGTTGTTGGGCAGCTGGCCGTTCTTGTACGACTGCTGGAGCGTGTCGGCGATCGCGTTCGCCTGGCCGTCCGAGACGTACGAGGCCTGGAACTTGCTGCCGCTGGGGGCCTTGCCGTTGGCCTTGGCCGGCAGCTGCTGGCCGTCCTTCAGCTCGATCTTGATCAGGTTGGAGTCACCTGTGGTGAGCTGCGCCTGCTTGACCTGGTTGCTGTTGATCGCCGCAATGACCTGGCCGGTGTCCGCCGTCTTGTAGCCGCTCGAGTCCGAGACGACCTGCATCAACACGATGACGGCGAGGACGGCCAGCACGATCCACATGATCGGCGCACGGAAGTATCGCTTGACGTCCATCCATGCGGGGCGTTGCCGCCCCGTCCCTCCTGCCACTCGACGGCGCTACGCGGCCTCGGCCGCGGCGCATCCGGTATCTGCTCATGAGAAGAGCGGTTCATTGGACCGTACCGCAGTACCACCCGCGCGTGGCGGGAGCACGACGGCACGACGTATTTTCCTACCTCGGCACAACGGGTGGGAACGGCGTGCTGTTCCCACCCGTCGCCCGGACGGCGTCAGCCGCCGTAGACGTGCGGCGCCAGCGTGCCGATGAACGGCAGGTTGCGCAGCTTCTCGGCGTAGTCGAGGCCGTAGCCGACCACGAACTCGTTGGGGATGTCGAAGCCGACGTACTTGACGTCGATCTCCACCTTGGCGGCGTCCGGCTTGCGCAGCAGGGTGCACACCTCGAGCGAGGCGGGGCGGCGCGAGCCGAGGTTGCCGAGCAGCCAGGACAGCGTCAGACCGGAGTCGATGATGTCCTCGACGATCAGCACGTCCCGGCCGGCGATGTCGGTGTCGAGGTCCTTGAGGATCCGCACCACGCCGGAGGACTTGGTGCCCATCCCGTAGGAGGAGACGGCCATCCAGTCCATGGTCACCTGGGAGTGCAGCGTCCGGGCGAGGTCGGCCATCACCATGACGGCGCCCTTGAGCACGCCGACCAGCAGCAGGTCCTTCCCGGCGTAGTCCCGGTCGATCCGCTCGGCCAGCTCAAGCAGCTTGGCGTCGATCTCGTCCTTGCTGATGAGCACCTTCGCCAGGTCGGCGCCCATGTCGTTCTGATCCACCGGGGATACGTCCTCAAACGTTCGGGGTCTGTGTCGGCGGCGGCTACGCGACCGGATGCCGCTAGTCGCTCTGCCGCCGAAACACCAGCGTGCCACACCGACGGGTCGCTTCGACCCCCCCGGGTAGGTGCAGCGGCCCCTGGCCGCGCCAGCCGGTGACCAGCAGGTCGACGCTCTCCAGGTGCCGGGCGAACAGGTCGCCGGCCGGGCAGCCCGCGCGCAGCGCGGCCCGGCGCAGCACCCGGCGGCGGACCGCGGGCGGCAGTTCGGCGAGCCGGCCGACGTCCAGGGAGCCTTCGACCGTTCGGAGGTCGCGCTCGGCGAGGGCGGCCCACTGGTCGAGCGCGTCGGCGTCGTCGCGGAACAGCCGGGCGGTGCGGGCGAGCGCCTCGACCACGCCGCCGCCGAGGTGCTTCTCCAGCACCGGCAGCACCTCGTGGCGGACCCGGGCGCGGGTGTAGGCCGGGTCGGAGTTGTGCGGGTCGTCCCAGACCGGGATGGACTGCGCCGAGCAGGCCTGGCGGGTGGCGGCGCGGTCGAGTTCGAGCAGCGGCCGGCGGTAGCGGCCCTTCTGGGCGGGCATGCCGGCCAGCGAGCGGGCGCCGGAGCCGCGGGCGAGGCCGAGCAGGACGGTCTCGGCCTGGTCGTCGCGGGTGTGGCCGAGCAGGACGGCGAGCGCGCCGTGGCGGTCGGCGGCGGCGTCGAGGGCGGCGTAGCGGGCGTCCCGGGCGGCGTTCTCCGGGCCGCCGTCGCGGCCGACCCGGACGGGGACGGCCTCCACCGGGTCGAGGCCGAGTTCGCGCAGCCGGACGGCGACCTGCTCGGCGCGCTCGGCGGAACCGGCCTGCAGGCCGTGGTCGACGGTGACGGCGCCCACCCGCAGGCCGAGCTTGGGGGCCTCGAAGGCGGTGGCGGTCGCCAGGGCCATCGAGTCGGCGCCGCCGCTGACGGCGACCAGCACGAGCGGCGAGCCGGGGGCGGCGGGGGTGCGCGGCAGCCCGGAGGGGTGGCGGCGGGCGTTGCCGATCAGGGTGGTGGCGCCGGCCGGCACGAGCGCGGCGGCGGCGGGCCGGCTCTGCGGGGCGCGGACCGGTGCGGCGACGGGGACGCCGGCCTCGGCCGCGAGGTCGGCGAGGGTGCGGCGGACGGCGAGGCGTATCGCCGCGACGGCGGGATGTGGGCCCACGGGGTGCACTCCTTGACGGAGACGGGGAGGGACGGCGGCCGGCCCGGGCGGCGGGGCGGGGAACCTCGCACGCTCACGGTCACCGGGCGCTCACAGATGGTCGCAGAAAGCGGCCCGCTGCCAGGCCGTGCACGCCAGCGCGGGGTCCACGGTCCCACGTACGGGTGAATGGAAAAACGTTCATTCGGCCGCCGTCGGCCCGGGTTGGGCAGGTGTGCGGTCGCCGGCGGACGGGTCAGCGGGCCACCCGGGCGACCCAGGCGGCCGGGTCGTGGATCTCCTCCTTGGTCGGCAGGGTGTTCGGCGACGTCCAGATCCGGTTGAAGCCGGCCATGCCGACCCGGTCCACCACGCCGCGGACGAAGACCGCGCCGTCCTGGTACTGGCGCAGCTTGGCGTCCATGCCGAGCAGCCTGCGCAGCACCAGGTCCAGCCGGCTGGCGCCGCGGTCGCGGCGGCGCTGGAACTTCTCCCGGATCTCGGCGACGCTCGGCACCACCGCGGGGCCGACGCCGTCCATGACCACGTCGGCGTGGCCCTCCAGCAGCGACATCACCGCGGTCAGCCGGCCCAGCACCTCGCGCTGGCCGGGCGACTGGACGGCCTCCAGCAGGGTCTGCGGGCCCGAGCCGTCGCCGCGCCCGCCGAGGCCCGGGAAGCCGTCCGCGACGACCTCGCGGGCCCGCTCCAGCAGCGCGCCGGGGTCGATGTCGGTCTGCGCCAGGAAGGACTGCACCTCGGACTGGATGTGGTCGCGCAGCCACGGCACCGCGCTGAACTGGGTGCGGTGGGTCTCCTCGTGCAGGCAGACCCAGAGCCGGAAGTCGTGCGGGTCCACGTCCAGCTCCCGCTCGACCTGGACGATGTTCGGCGCGACCAGCAGCAGCCGGCCCGGGCCGGGCGGCTCGGGGCCGCGGCGCGGCTTGTCGAAGAGCCCGGCGGGGCTGTCCGGCGCCGGCGGCGGCTCGGCGGGCGCGAAGGTCTCGTACTGGCCGAGCACCTTGGTGGAGAGGAAGGCCAGCAGCGCGCCGACCTCGATGCCGGTGGCCTTCTCCCCGATGCTGCCGAACACCTGGGAGCCGGTGCCCTCGCTGCGGCGGGCCTGGAGGCGGTCCACCAGCGGCTGGACGATGGTGCGGAAGCCCGCGACGTTGGCGCGCACCCAGCCGGGCCGGTCGACCACCAGCACCGGGGTGGCCTCGGCGTCGGACAGCCGGGCGGGCCGGAGCCCGGTGTAGCCGCGCACGTGCTCCTCGGCCTCCAGGGCGTGCCGGCGCAGCTCGGCGACCACCTTGACGGCCTCCTCGCGGGTCACCTCCGGGCCCGGCCTGGCCAGCCGGGTGGCGGTCGCGACCGCGAGGTTCCAGTCGACCATTCCTGCTCCGCCGCTCGCGCTCGTCATGCCCTCACCGTACGTGCTCCGGGGCGGTGGAGGGAGGGAACCTGCCGTGCCGGTGCCGGGGTGCCGCGGCGGGCGGGTCAGCGGCAGCCGCAGGCGGCGATCCGGGCGACGATCCGGTCCACCGCGCCGCGGGCGTCGCCCCCGTTCGTCCGGCTCATCAGCGCGAAGACCAGCACCCGGCCGTCGGCGTCGACGACGGTGCCGGCCAGGGTGGCCACGCCGGAGAGGGTGCCGGTCTTGGCCCGGACGACGCCGGCCGCCGCGGCGGCGCCGGAGCGGGCGCCGAACCGGTTGACCAGGGTGCCGGTGAACCCGGCGACCGGCAGGCCGGTCAGCACCGGGCGCAGCTCGGGGTGGTCGGGGGCGGCGGCCCGGGCGAGCAGTTCGGTGAGGGTGATCGGCGGGATCAGGTTCTTGCTGCTGAGGCCGCTGCCGTCGTTCAGCACCACGCCGGCCGTCGGGACGGCGAGCGCCGTGAGCGCCTGGAGGGTGGCGGCGGAGGCGCCCTCGAAGCTCGCCGGCTTCTTGGCGGCGATCGCGACCTGCCGGGCGACGGCCTCGGCGAGGGTGTTGTCGGAGGTGGTGAGCAGCCGCTCGACGAGCCGCGGGACGGTCGGCGACCGGACCTCGGCGATCGCGGCGGCGCCGGCCGGGGCGGTGGTCTGCGCGGGGGTGCCGTCGACGGCCACGCCCTCGGCGCGCAGCCGGTCGGCGAAGGCCCCGGCGGCCTGCCCGGCGGGGTCGAAGACCCGGGCGGGGGCCTCGTCGGGGGACTTCGGGTCGATCCGGCCCTCGTCGACCATCAGCGGGGTGACGGCGGCGATGTTGGTGGCGTCGTGCTCGGGGTGGAGCAGCGGGCCGGTGTAGAGCGAGGTGTCGTAGCCGAGCCGGACGGTGGTGGTGCCGGCGGCCTTGAGGGCCGCCGCGGTGCGGGCGGCGAGGTCGGCGAGCGAGGCCGGGGCGGTGTCGGCGTCCACCGGCTGGCCGCCGACACGGACCTGGTCGGTGGGGAGCGCGGTGAGGGTCGGGTCGCCGCCGCCGACGAGGGTGATGCTGCCGGGATCGCTGCCGCGGACGACGGTGGTGGCGATCCGGGTGGTCGGCGGGATCAGCGCGAGCGCGGCGACGGCGGTGGCGAGCTTGGTGGTGGAGGCGGGGGTGGCCGGGGTGTTCTCCCCGGAGCCGTACAGCATCGTGCCGGTGGTGGCGTCGGCGACCGCGAGGTTCAGCGTGGCGAGGGCGCCGTCGTGGACGGCCGGGTCGAGGGAGCGGTGCACGCCGTCGCCGGTGGGCACGTCGGCGGCGTCCGCGGCGGCGGCGAGCACCGGGCCCTTCACCGGGGCGCTGCGGTGCCGGCGGGCCGTGCCCTTGCCCGGCCCGGAATCGTTCTTCCTGTCGTCGGCGCCGGCGCCCCGGCGGTGGGCGCCGTCGGTGCCGTCGTCCGAGCGGTGCCGGTCCTGCCGGCCGGCGGCCGGGCCGGGATCGGCCGCCGCGGTGGGTGCGGCGAGCGGTCCGGCGACCGCGAGCACCGTCGCGACGGCTCCGGCGGCGACGGCCCGGCGACCCCTCCACACCCGTGCACGCGCGTTCACCGACCGGCCCCTTTCCCGAGCACTCCCTGCCGTGCGAGACACTGGATTCTGTCAGTTTCTACCTTGGAGGAACCTTGGAGTTCGACGTCCTGATCGAGATCCCGAAGGGCTCGCGCAACAAGTACGAGGTCGACCACGAGACCGGTCGTCTGCGCCTTGACCGCATGCTCTTCACCTCGACCCGCTACCCGGCCGACTACGGCTACGTCGAGGGCACGCTCGGCGAGGACGGCGACCCGCTGGACGCGCTGGTCATCCTGGACGAGCCGACCTTCCCGGGCTGCCTGATCAAGTGCCGCGCCATCGGCATGTTCCACATGACCGACGAGGCCGGCGGCGACGACAAGCTGCTCTGCGTCCCGGCGACCGACCCGCGCTGGGAGCACCTGCGGGACATCCACCACGTCTCGGAGTTCGACCGCCTGGAGATCCAGCACTTCTTCGAGGTCTACAAGGACCTGGAGCCCGGCAAGTCGGTGGAGGGCGCCAACTGGGTCGGCCGCACCGAGGCCGAGGCCGAGATCACGGCCTCGATCAAGCGCCTGGAGGAGAAGGGCGGCCACTGAGCCGTCCCTCCCCTCGGTTCTCCGGGGTGACGCGAGGGCCGGGGCGGGCAGCACGTGTGCTGTCCGCCCCGGCCCTCGTGCGTCCGCGGGCGGTGTCAGTCCGCGTCGTCCAGCCGGAAGCCGACCTTCAGTCCGACCTGGTAGTGCTCGATCCGGCCGTCCACGAGGTGTCCGCGGACCTGGGTCACCTCGAACCAGTCCAGGTTCCGCAGGGTGCGGGACGCCCGGTCGATGCCGTTGCGGATCGCCTGGTCGATGCCCTCGGCGGAGGAGCCGACGATCTCGGTGACTCGGTAGACGTGGTCGGTCATGGCGCATCTCCCAGCGGTGGGTGACGAGGGACGGTGTGCGGGCCCTCGTCCACCGTGCCGCAGGACGCCGCGGCCCGCGCGCCGAGCGGGCGCCTGCGGGCCGCG
>NZ_JBEYFP010000225.1:0-8844 GCF_040634455.1 Kitasatospora sp. NPDC007106 | reverse complement strand
GGCCGGGCCCGCGCCGATCGCGGCCCCGACCGCGGCCCACTCCTCGCCGGCCGCCGGTTCGGGGGCGCCGCGCCACAGCGGTTCCAGCGCGGCCAGGACGGCCGCTCGCAGGGCGTCGGCGCCGTCCCCGTAGCCGCGGCGGCAGACCCCGCAGAAGCAGAGCGACATCAGGAACTGCCCGACCGGGCCGAGCGGAACGCCGCCGGTCTTGTCGTGGGCGTGCAGGTGGGCCAGCCCGTACCAGCCGCAGGACTCCAGTTCGGTGCCGGTCGCGCCGGGCCGGACGGCGGCCTCGGCGGCGAGGTCCGCGGCGTACTCGACCACCTCGGGCCGGGCGATGCACGGCGCCCACGGGTAGGGCTCGCCGTAGGCGTTGTGCACCGTGCTCGCCGGGAACTCGCCGCCCAGCCGGGAGTTGTGGGCGAGCACCACCCAGCTGTGCACCTCGACGCCGGCGCCGAGCAGCGCCCCGGCCGCTTCGCCGAACGGGTCGGCGGACGGCAGCCAGTCCTGGGCGTACGGGCGCAGCCGGCGGCCCCGCCAGCGGGCGGGCGAGGCCGGGTAGTAGACGGCGGAGTGGCGGGCGGTGACGATCCGCCGCGCGGGGTGGCGGGGTGTCAGGGCGCGGGTGGAGTGGTACGCGGAGGCGAGGGTGGCCCGGTCGGGGCCGAGGTCGGCGAGGCGGTCGGCGGCGTGCGGGTCGCCGAGCACGTCCCAGGGGTAGAGGAAGGCGGAGGTGCGCACGGCGGCTCCGTGGATCGGGGGTGCCCGGCGTCCGGCCGGGCACCCGGGCGGGCGGGGTCAGATCAGGCTGCGGCCGTGCTCGACCAGGCGGGCGAGCTGCTCGACGTGCTCGGGGGCGGGTTCGGTGAGCGGCGGGCGGACGGGTCCGGCGTCCAGGCCGTCGAGCCGCACCCCGGCCTTGACGAGCGAGACGGCGTAGCCGCTGCCCTGGGCGCGGAGTTCGACCAGCGGCCGGTAGAAGCCGTCGAGCAGCCGGTTGGCGGTGGTGTCGTCGCCGGTGGTGAGGGCGCGGTGGAAGGCGAGCGCGATGTCGGGGGCGAAGCAGAAGACGGCGGAGGAGTAGAGGGTGACGCCGATGCCGCGGTAGGCGAGTCCGGTGAGTTCGGCGGTGGGCAGGCCGTTGAACCAGCAGAACGGGCGGTCGGGCCGGGCGGTGCGGACGGCGCTGACGATCCGCTGCATCCGGTCGATGTCGCCGACGCCGTCCTTGAAGCCGACGACGTTGTCGAGGCCGGCGAGGCGGACGACGGTCTCCGGGTCGAGGACGGCGTTGTCGCGGGCGTACACGACGATCTCCAGCGGGGTGGCGGCGGCGAGGGCGGCGTAGTGCCGGTACAGCCCCTCCTGGGAGGGCTTCACCAGGTACGGCGGGAGGGCGAGGACGCCGTCGGCGCCGGCGCGCTCGGCGCGCCGCAGGAAGTCGAGGGCGAGGGCGGTGCCGTGGCCCACACCGGCCACGACCGGGACGGCTCCGGCTGTTTCCTCGACGGCGGCGGCGATGACAGCCTCGTACTCGTCGAGTCCGAGGGCGTGGTACTCGCCGGTGCCGCAGGCGGCGAAGACGGCGGCGGCGCCGGCGTCGAGGCGGGCGCGGACGTGGGCGCGGAGGGCGGCGTGGTCGACGGCGCCGTCCGGGGCGAAGGGGGTGACGGGGAAGAAGAGCAGTCCGCCGAGGCGGTCGGCGAGCGGGGTGCGGTCCGCGATCGGGGCGGCGGGCAGGTCAGCAGGCATGGGGGTCGCTCTCCAGGGGGTGCGGCGAACGGGGCGCGGCGAACGGTGTGCGGCGGAGGCGGGTGCCCGGGCGGCCCGGGCGCCCCTCGACAGGGTTATACATCAGCATGACCACAGTCCACATCCATGAACGCTAATTCGCTGCACGGGGGGTTGACGCCCTAACAGCCCCTCCCTAGGGTGTCCACACCTGTGAACAACGTCCAAGAGCATGTCTTCTCCCGTCCCCGGGCAGAGAGGAGGCGAGCACACGCGTGGCTCTCGCCGGCACCCCCCGTTCCCGCGGCCCCCGACTGCGCCGGGCCCTCACCCCGTACACCCTGATCGCACCGACCGTGCTGCTGCTGGCCGTCTTCCTGGTCGTCCCGGTCGGCAGCGTGCTGTACTCCGCGCTCCAGCACCACGTCGTCAACGAGCCCTACGACGACGCCTTCGTCGGCCTCGACAACTTCCGCCGGATGGCCGGCGACGAACAGTTCTGGCGCAGTCTGGCCTTCTCGGCGAAGTGGGTGGCCGCCGAGGTCGTGCTGCAGCTGCTGCTGGGCCTCGCACTCGCCCTGATCGTCAACGAGACCTTCGTCGGACGCGCCGTCGCCCGGGCCCTGGTCTTCTCCCCCTGGGCCGTCTCCGGCGTCCTGACCACCGGCATCTGGATCCTGCTCTACAACCCGGCCACCGGCGTCCTCCACCACCTGGCGGAGCTCGGCGTCGGCGACGCCGGCACCTCCGTGCTCGGCAACCCGGACACCGTGTTCGGTGCCGTCGTCGTCGCCGAACTCTGGCGCGGCGTACCGTTTTTCGCCATCCTCATCCTCGCCGACCTGCAGTCCGTGCCCCGGGAGCTCTACGAGGCCGCCTCGATGGACGGCGCCGGCCGGGTCCGCAGCTTCCTGCACGTCACCCTGCCGCACCTGCGCGACGCGATCGTGCTGGCCACCCTGCTGCGCGGGGTCTGGGAGTTCAACAACGTCGACCTGCTCTACACCCTCACCAACGGCGGCCCGGCCGGCGCCACCACCGGCCTGCCCCTGTACGTCGCCCAACTCGCCCGCAAGTCCTACGACTTCGGCTACGGCTCGGCGCTGACCTGTGCGGCCTTCGTGATCCTGCTGTTCTGCTCGATCCTCTACCTGCGGCTCAGCAGGTTCGGCAGCGGGAAGTGACGGCGCCGATGACCGCCCCCGACCTGGAGCGCGCCCCCGTGACCACCGCCGCCCTGCCCACCCCGGCCCGCACAGCCGCCGGCACGGGCCGTCCCGCCCGGCGGCGCGACGGCCGGTTCCTGCGGCTGTTCCTGCCTCTCGGCCTCTACCTGCTCTTCACCCTGGTGCCGTTCTACTGGATGCTGCTCTTCGCCCTCCGCCCGGCCGGCTCCACCTCGCTGCTGCCCTGGCCGATCACCACCGAGCACTTCGCGACGGTGTGGAACGGCATGGGCTTCAGCACCTACGTCCGCAACAGCGTGTGGATCGCCCTGCTCACCCTGCTGTTCGTCACCTTCTTCGCCCTGATGGGCGGCTACGCGCTCGCCCGGTTCGACTTCCGCGGCCGCCGGGTGTTCATGCTGGCGCTGCTGTGCACCCAGTTCGTGCCGGGCGCGATGATGCTCATCCCGCTGTTCGAGATCTTCCGGACCTTCCACCTGATCGACTCCCGGTGGAGCCTGATCGTCGCCGAGACGACCTTCCAGCTCCCGCTCGCGATGATCCTGATGAGCGGCTTCGTGAAGAACGTCCCGGTCGAGCTGGAGGAGTCGGCGACGGTGGACGGCTGCGGTCGGCTGCGCGCCTTCCTCGCGGTCGTGCTGCCGCTGCTGCGGCCCGGCATCGTCGCGGTCGGCTCCTTCGCCTTCATCGGCAGCTGGAACAACTTCCTCTTCGCGCTGATGTTCCTCAACGACCCGGAGCTGCAGACCGTCCCGGTCGGCCTGCAGACCACCATCGGCGAGAACACCGTGGACTTCGGCGCACTCGCCGCCGGCGGCGTGGTCGCCGCCGTCCCGGTGGTGCTGGTCTTCGCCGTGGTGCAGAAGTACCTCGTCCAGGGCATGAGCGCCGGCGCCGTCAAGGGCTGACCCCGGCCACCGCACCCGTCCCCCTCCGATCCACGCCGATCCCGACAGGACACCGCCCATGAGCCGCACCCTGCGCACCACCGCCGCAGCCCTCGCCGCCCTCGGACTGCTGACCGCCTGTTCCTCCGCCGGCTCCTCCTCGGACACCGGCGGCGAGGTCACCCTCACCTACTGGGACAACAACGCCGGCCCGGCCAGGACCCCGCTGATGCAGCACCTGATCGACGGCTTCGAGAAGTCCCACCCCGGCATCACCGTGAAGTACGTCGGCGTCACCAGCTCCGAGATCGCCGAGAAGTACAACACCGCGATCGCCTCCGGCTCCACGCCCGACGTCGGCGGCGTCACCACCGCCCTGCTCGCCTCGCTCACCGCGCAGAAGGCGCTGGCGAAGCTCGACGACCGGTACGCCGGGAGCCCGTTGAACGGCAAGCTGTCCGCCAACTTCCTGACCATCTCCAGGAGCGCCGCCGGCGGCAAGGGCCTCTACCAGCTGCCGTCCTCCGGCAACCAGGACGTCATCTGGTACCGCGCCGACAAGTTCAAGGAGGCCGGCCTCGCCACGCCCAGGACCTGGGACGAACTCTTCGCCGCCGCGGCGAGGTTGACCGACCGGTCGAAGAACCAGTACGGCTTCACCATCCGCGGCGGCGCCGGCTCCGGCTTCCAGATCCTCTCCGAGGCCTACGCCTACTCGGGCCTGGACGCGATGTTCGACGCGAACGGCACCTCCACCGTCGCCGATCCGCGCAACATCGCCCTGATCGAGAAGATCGCCGCCCAGTACAAGGCCACCACCCCCGAGGCCGACGTCTCCAACGCCTACCCGCAGATGCTCGCCCAGTTCCAGGCCGGACAGGTGATGACGGTCCACCACAACCTGGGCTCCACCAGGGACGTCAGGACGGCGCTCGGCGACAAGGTGGCCGGCATGCTGCT
Organism: Kitasatospora sp. NPDC007106; assembly: GCF_040634455.1. NCBI lineage: Bacteria > Bacillati > Actinomycetota > Actinomycetes > Kitasatosporales > Streptomycetaceae > Kitasatospora > Kitasatospora sp. NPDC007106. The sequence continues at coordinate 4,076 of NZ_JBEYFP010000225.1, read as the reverse complement.
GCCCGCCGGCCCGGACGGCACCGCCATCCTCGCCAACCCGGTCGACGGCTTCGGCCTGTTCGAGAAGAGCAGGCACAAGGACCAGGCCTGGGCCTTCATGGAGTACCTCGACTCGCACACCGCCAACAGCTACTGGAACGAGAACGTCGGCCAGATCCCCGCCAACACCGAGGCGTACGCCGACGACTGGTACGTCAGGTCCGGTATCACCAAGCAGGCCGGCGACGCGCTCAACTCCACCACCGCCAGGCTCGTCCAGCCACCGGTCCACCTCCCCCAGTACTCGAAGATCACCAAGACCGACGCGGAGCCGAACTTCCAGAAGGTGCTGCTCGGCAGGATGTCCGCGGCCGACTTCGCCGAGTCCCTCGCCGACGCCTTCACCAAGGCCCAGCAGACCTACCGCGCGAAGAACGGCTGACCGATGGCCGCGACGATCGAACGCATCGAGCTCACCGTCTTCACCACCGAGGCCCGCACCGCCGTCGACGCCCACGGCCACCGGCACCCCTGCGCGCCGCGCGGCGTCCGCGAGGCCCTGCTCACCGTCACCGACACCGACGGCACGGCCGGACGCGTCCTCGTCCAGCCCGACCACCTGCGCCCCGCCGTGCTCGACGGGCACGTCCGCCCGGTCCTGCTCGGACAGGACCCGCTGGACCGGACACGCCTGTGGACCTCGCTCGCCCGGCGGCAGCGCGGCGCCCACGGCGGCCTCACCGACCGCGCCCTCGGCTTCGTCGACCTCGCCCTCTGGGACCTCGCCGGGCAGCGCCTCGGCCTGCCCGTGTGGAAGCTGCTCGGCGGCGCCCGCAGCGAGGTGCCCGCCTACGCCTCCACCATGTGCGGCGACGAGGTCCCCGGCGGCCTCGCCACCCCCGCCGACTACGCCGACTTCGCGGTGCAGCTGGTCGAGCGCGGCTACCGGGCGATCAAACTGCACACCTGGATGCCGCCGGTGTCCGGTGCGCCCTCCGTCGCCCTGGACATCGCCGCCTGCACCGCCGTCCGCGAGGCCGTCGGCCCCGGCGTCGAACTGATGCTGGACGCCAACCACTGGTACTCCCGCACCGAGGCGCTCCGACTCGGCCGGGCGCTGCAGGAGTTGGACTACTACTGGTTCGAGGAGCCGATGGAGGAGGCCTCGGTCTCCTCGTACCGATGGCTCGCCGGGCAGCTCGACATCCCGGTGATCGGCCCCGAGACCTCCTGGGGCAAGAACTTCACCCGCGCCGAGTGGATCACCTCCGGCGCCTGCGACATCCTGCGCACCGGCACCACCGACGTCGGCGGCATCACCCCGGCCGTCCGCACCCTGCACCTCGCCGAGGCCTTCGGCATGGACTGCGAGGTGCACGGCAACGGCTCCGCCAACCTCTCGCTGCTCGGCGCCACCACCAACAACCGCTGGTACGAACGCGGGCTGCTCCACCCCCACACCGACTTCGACGCCGTGCCGCCGCACCTCCACGCGATCGTGGACGCGATGGACGAGCATGGCACCGTCCGGCTCCCCGACCGGCCGGGCCTCGGCGACCACCTCGACCTCGACCACATCAAGCGCCACACGATCACCACGGACTGACGATGCCACAGACCATCCTGCTCACCGGCGCGGCCGGCGGCGTCGGCACCATGCTGCGCGAGCTGCTGCCCGCGTACGGCCACCGCCTCCGGCTCGCCGACCTCGCACCGGTCCCGGACGCCCCGGACGCCCTCGCCTTCGACCTGCGGGACGCCGATGCCGTCCGCGCGGCCGTCCGCGGCGTGGACGCGGTCGTGCACCTCGGCGGCATCTCGCTGGAGGACACCTTCGCCCGCATCCTCGGCGCCAACGTCGAAGGCACCTACCACCTCTACGAGGCCGCCCGGCTGGAGGGGGTGCGGCGGGTGGTCTTCGCCAGCTCCAACCACGCCGTCGGCTTCACCCCGCTGCACGGCCTCGGCCCGGGCGGCCGGGGCCTGATCGGCACCGGCACACCGCCCCGGCCCGACACCTACTACGGCCTGTCCAAGGTGTTCGGCGAGGGCCTGGCCCAGCTCTACGCCGACAAGTACGGCATCGACACCGTCTCGATCCGGATCGGCTCCTGCTTCCCGAAGCCGCGCTCCACCCGGATGCTCTCCACCTGGCTCAGCCCCGCCGACTGCGCCCGGCTGGTGCACGCCGCCCTCACCGCCCCCGTCGAGGGGCACGTGGTGGTCAACGGCATCAGTGCCAACACCCGCGCCTGGTGGGACCTGGCCCCGGCCCGGGCGCTCGGCTACGAACCGCAGGACGACGCCGAGGCGTACGCCGCCGAGGTGATCGCCGAACACGGCGAACTGGAGCCGGACGGCGTCGACGCCCGCTTCCTCGGCGGCGCCTTCACCGAGATCGAACCACCACGCTGAGCGGTCGGGTCAGGGCGCGGAGTTCACCGCCCGCCGACCGCCTGCTTGACCAGGGTGCGGCCGAAGTCCCACATCAGGCCGCTGCCGCGGTGCGCCTCGTCCATCACCTCGGTGAAGGCGTCGACGAAGCGGTCGACCTCCTTCTCGGTGATGATCAGCGGCGGGATCAGCTTGATCACCTCCAGGTGGTCGCCGGACACCTGGGTGAGGATCCGGTGCCGCTGCAGCAGCGGCACGACCACCATCTGCGCGAACAGCCCCTTGCGGGCGGCCTGCAGGGCCGTCCACCCGGTGCGCAGCTTCAGCGACTTGGGCCGGCCGAACTCGATGCCGATCATCAGCCCGCGGCCCCGCACGTCGGCCAGCAGCTCGTACCGGTCGACCAGTTCCGCGAGCCGGCCGCGGAACAGGTCGCCGACCTTCCGGGCGTTGGCCACCACCTGCGCGTCGCGCATCACGTGGAGCGTGGCGAGGCCGGCCGCCATCGCCTGCGCGTTGGAGCCGAAGCTGGCGGAGTGCACCAGCACCCGGTCCATCGACGAGTACACCTTGTCGAAGATCCAGTCCTTGCCGAGGGTCGCACCGATCGGCACGTAGCCGCCGGAGAGCGCCTTGGCCGCGCAGACGAGGTCGGGCCGCACGCCCTCCTCGTGCTGGTAGGCGAAGAAGTCGCCGGTGCGGCCGATGCCGGTCTGCACCTCGTCGCAGATCAGCAGCGCCTTGTGGGCGTGCAGCAGTTCCTGCGCGGCGTACAGCCAGCCGGGCGGGGCGGCGTGCACGCCCTTGCCCTGGATCGGTTCGACGATCAGTGCGGCGACGTCGCCCTTCTTCAACTCCTTCTCCAGCGCGCCGAGGTCGCCGAGCGGCACCGCGGTGTCCGGCAGCAGCGGCTCGAAGCCCTTGCGGAAGCCGCTCTCGCCGTTGACCGAGAGCGAGCCCGCCGTCAGGCCGTGGAAGGCGTGGTCGCAGTAGAGGATCCGCCGCCGGCCGGTGGCGCAGCGGGCGAACTTGAGCGCGGTCTCGACCGCCTCGGTGCCGCTGTTGCCGAAGAACACCCGGTCCAGGCCGGGGGCTTCGGCGAGCAGCCGCTCGGCGAGCAGGCCGGGCAGCGGGGAGCAGTCGAAGCGGGTGAGGTCGGGCAGTCCGAGGTCCATCACCTGCTGCACCGCGGCGCGCACCACCGGATGGTGCCGGCCGAGCGCGAAGATCCCGAACCCGGCCAGCATGTCCAGGTACTCGTTGCCGTCGGCGTCGTAGAAGTACGGGCCCTCGGCGCGCTCGTAGTACTTGTCGAAGCCGATGGTGTGCAGCATCCGGGGCAGCTGCGGGTTGAGGTACTTGGCGTGCAGCTCGTAGCGCTCGACGGCGCGGTGGGCGAGCAGGGCGGCGAGGTCGAGGCCCCCGGTGGGACGGTCAGCCGGCATGGTGCTGGTTCGCTCCTCGGATCGGTAGCAGCTGCTTGGCGTGGGCGGCGGTCTGGGCGGCGACGCCGGTGCCGGTGAGTCCGATCTCCTCGAGGATCTCACCGCGGCCGGCGTGCGCCAGGAACTCCTGCGGGACGCCGAGGTCGCGCAGCGGGGTGTCGACACCGGCGTCGCGCATGGCCTGGGCGACGGCGGCGCCGACGCCTCCGGTGCGGCCGTTGTCCTCGACGGTGACGACGAGCCGGTGGGCTGCGGCCA
>NZ_JBEYFP010000224.1:0-8873 GCF_040634455.1 Kitasatospora sp. NPDC007106 | reverse complement strand
CGCGGGCTCGTCGCGCGCGACGCGAGGGCCCACGCGCTGGAACTCGCCGACGTCCTGTACAGCTTCGCCGCGGCCCGGGTGTCGGCTGGCACCGGATCGGAGTCGGTCGAGGCGCTGACTGCTCTCGACGAGGCGGTCGCGCTGCTCCGCGAGGTGGCCGAGGACGTCCCCTGGTCCGTCGAGCGAGGTCTCCGCAAGGCCGAGGTCCTCCGTGAACGGCTGCTCGGCGGATAGCCCCGCAGCCGTCCCCGTCCCGTCCACTACGCTCCTGACCCGGTGTCAACCGGACGGGGGAGTGGCGGGTGCCGGCGTACGAGGAGCTGGGTGAAGCGGAGCGGCGGCTGTGGGAGGCGTTCCCGCGGGGGGAGGAGCTCGACCTGCGGGGTGCGGCGGACACGGCCGTCCGGGCGGAGGTGGTGGCCGCGCTGCTGCTCGGCGGCGGGCCGGCCGCGGTGCGGGGGCGGGTCGGCGGGCTGCGGCTCGTCGGCGCCACCGTCACCGGGCAGTTGGACCTCACCGGGGCCGCCGTCGAGCTGCCGGTGCAGGTGCGGGACTGCACCTTCGAGCAGCGGGTGCTGCTGCGCGGGGCGACCGTGCGCTCGACCTCCTTCCTCGGCTGCCGGCTGCCCGGCCTGGACGGCTGGCTGCTGCGGGTGGACGGCAACCTGTTCTTCGAGGACTCGGTGATCGAGGGCAGGCTCACCCTCACCCGCGCCCACATCACCGGCGAACTCCGGCTCAGCGGCGTCCGGTTGACCGCATCGGAGCTGCTGGAGCCGGCGGGCCCCGAGGAGCGGCCGGCACCGGCCTGGGCGCTCTGGGCCGGCGGGCTGGTCATGGAGGGCGGCTGCTTCGCCCGGAAGGGCTTCCGTTCCCGCGGCGGGCTGCGCCTGGTCGGCGCGACCTTCGGCGGCGGGCTGTTCATGGAGGGCGCGCAGATCGACAACCCCGGCGGCGAGGCCTTCTCCGGGGACGACCTCACCGCCTCCACCATGATCCTCACCGAGGGGTTCACCGCCCGCGGCGTGCTGAAGCTGCCCGGGGCGACCGTCCGCAGCCGCCTCTCGCTGGACGGCGCCCGCCTGCACGGCGACGGCACCACCGCCCTGGACGCCACCCGCCTCACCGCCGGAGACCTGCACCTCACCCCGGCCGCCGTCCCCGAGGGCACGGTCGACCTGAGCGCCGCCCAGGTCGCCGTCCTGCACGACAACGTGCCCGCGCGCAGCGCCGACACCCGGCTCGACGGACTCGTGTACACCTCCCTGCAGGGCGCCACCGGCCTCGACGACCGCCTCGCCTGGCTGGGCCGCACCCCCGGCTACACCCCGCAGCCGTACGAGCAGCTGGCGGCCTGGTACCGGCGGATCGGCCACGACGACGACGCCCGCCGGGTGCTGCTGGCCAAGCAGCGCCGCCGCCGGCGCACCCTCGGACCGCTCGGCCGGGTCTGGGGCCGGCTCCTCGACGCGACCGTCGGCTACGGCTACCGCCCGTGGCAGGCCGCGGTCTGGCTGGCGGCCCTGATCGCGGCCGGTACAGCGGCGTTCAGCCACGGCTCGCCGACCGCCGTCCAGGCGGGGCAGGGGGCGCCGTTCAACCCGCTGATCTACACGATGGACCTGCTGATACCCATCGGCGGTTTCGGCCAGCGCACCGCCTGGTACTGGACGGGCCTGCACCAGTGGCTCGGCTACGCCCTGATCGCCGCCGGCTGGCTGCTCACCACCGCCACCCTGGCCGGCGTCACCCGTTCGCTGAACCGCAGTTGAGCACGGTGCCCGACCGACCGCACGGACCCGAAAGGCAGTCTCCCGTGACCCTCCCGGCCGATGCCCTCCGCCGCGACGCGGACGGCACCCCGACCGCCCTGCGCGCCCCGCACGCCGACCTCACCCGCTGGCCCGCGGACATCGCCGCGTACCCCGGGCTGCGGCTGATCGACCTGGACGGCAACCGGCTCGCCGACCTGCCGCCGTCGGTCGCCGCCCTGCCCGCGCTGCACACCCTGCTGCTGTACGGCAACCGGATCGGCACCGTGCCGCCCGAACTCGGCGACGCGCCCGCACTGCGCCATCTGAGCCTCGGCGGCAACGGCCTGCCCGACGTCCCGGACAGCCTCTGGCGGCTGACCGGCCTGCACTCGCTGAACCTCGCCGAGAACGAACTCACCGGCGTCCCCGACCACATCGGGGCGTTCACCCGCCTGCGGATGCTCGACCTCGGGCACAACCGCCTCGACCACGTCCCCGCGGCCGTCGGCGCGCTGACCGGACTCACCGACTTCCTCTACCTCAGCGACAACGGGTTCACCGCCGTCCCCGAGAGCCTCGGCCGCCTCGACCGGCTCGCCTACCTCAACCTCACCGACAACCGGCTCGGCGCACTGCCGGCGTCGATCGGCGGGCTGGCGGGCCTGCGCGAACTGCGTCTCCACCGGAACCGGTTGACGGCGCTGCCGGACACCATCGGCCGCCTGCCGGCGCTGCGCGAGCTGCACCTCACCGACAACCGGCTCACCGAGCTGCCGGCCGCCGTCGGCGGGCTGGCGGAACTGCGGGTGCTGGACCTGCGGAACAATCCGCTGCGGCGGCTGCCGGAGTCCGTGGCCGGCCTCACCCGGCTGCGGCACCTCGACCTGCGGGCCACCCGGATCACCGAGCTGCCCGCAGGGCTCGCCGCCCTGCCGGACCTGGAGAAGCTCGACCTGCGCTGGACGAAGCCGGAGGTCCTGCCGGACTGGCTGTCGGACCTCCGCGACCGCGGCTGCGCCGTGCTGCTCTGAACCCGGGCACGCGCTTCCCGGCGTCGGCCTCCGGCGGCGGTTCCGGCCGGGCCGCCGCAGAGTGGGTCAGGGCACCTGCGGTTCCGTCCGTCCGTCTCACCCCGGGAGTTCCCGATGTCCAGAGCGATCACCTTCTCCGAGTACGGCGCACCCGAGGTGCTGCGGCTGTCGGAGGTCGACCCGCCGGAGCCCGGACCGGGCCAGGTCCGGATCCGGGTCCGGGCCGCCTCCGTGAACCCGTTCGACCTGAAGATCCGCTCCGGACGGATGGCCGCCGACGCCCCCGTGAGCTTCCCCGTGGTGCCCGGACTGGACGCGGCCGGTGTCGTCGACGCCGTCGGCGAGAACGCCGGCGCGGCGGTGGGGGACGAGGTCCTCGGCTCCACCGCCGGCGGCAGCTACGCCGAGTACGCCCTGCTGGACCGGCCGGTGGCCAAGCCCCCCGCGCTGTCCTGGGAGGCCGCCGCCTCGCTGGTCACCGTCGGCCGGACGGCGCACCGCGTGCTGGAGCAGCTGGGCGTGCAGGAGGGGCAGACCCTGCTCGTCCACGGCGCCGGCGGCAGCGTCGGGATCATCGCGGTGCAGCTGGCCGCCGCCCGCGGCATCACCGTGGTCGGCACGGCCGGCGAGCAGGACGTCGAACGCGTCACCGCCATGGGCGCGAGGGTCGTCCGCTACGGCGACGGCTGGGTGGGCCGGGTGACGGCCGCGGCCCCGCAGGGCGTCGACTTCGTCCTCGACGCCTCCGGCGCGGGCGTGCTGGCCGACTCCGTCGCCCTGACCGGGGACGCGGGCAGGGTCATCACCATCGCCGACACGGCCGCCGCCGAGCACGGCGTCCGCTTCAGCGCGGGCACCTCCGGCCAGGGCGAGGAGTCCGTGCCCGAGCTGGCCCTCCTGGCCGCCCGGGGGAAGCTCACCGTCCCGATCTGGCGCACGTACCCGCTGGCGGAGGCGGCCCGCGCCCACACCGACCTGGAGGCCCGCCGCAACCGGGGCAAGGCCGTCCTCCTGCCCTGACCCGCCCGCACAGGGGGAGCCGCCGCCGTCGGCCCGTTCCAGCGGCTGCTCCGCGCCCACGGGGAGGTCTCCGGCATCCCGCCGTTCCTGGCGGACCACCCCAACGTCCCGCGCCGTGCGCTGCGGGCCTTCGTGGACGAGGCGGACCCGCGGGTGCGCCTCCTCGCCCTGAAGGACCCCGGGCTGCCCCTCGCGGAGCTGCGGCGGCTCGCGGACTGCGAGGAGCCGTTCCTGCGGGCGGCCGTGGCCCGGCATCCCCACGCCGATGCGGACCTGCTGGAGCGGCTGCTGGCCGACCCGGAACCGCGGGTCGCCGACGACGCGGCGGCCGGGCCGGTGCTGCCGCGGGACCGGATGGAGCGCATCCTCGTCGCGGCCGGACTCTGACGGCGACTCCGCCGGACGCCGTCACCTCCGCCAGGTGCCGGCCGGCGGGGTGCGGCCGACCTGCTCGGTCGTCCGTTGCCGCCCCCGCCCGGACCAGACCGAACGGTCGGAAAGTGTGAAGCGGAACGCAGCCCACCCCGCGCGCGAGTCTGATGATCGTACTTGCTGTGCGAACTTTTGACGGGCCGCCAACTGCTCCGTGCCGGAACGGCGCCGGCCGGGCGGCGCCGATGGCCGTGATCCGGCCCGGGTTGTGCGCGTCCGGGCGTTGCGACGTGCGTGAATCGGCGGCAGGGGCGCGCGGATCCGTCAAGGTTCCCCTCATCGGCCACTGGCGCCCCATCCGTACACCGCGCGCCGGTCCGGCACGCCTTGCGGGAAGTCTGCGCAGCCATCAGAATTCCCGATGAGATTTGATACCGGCGCGAAGGTTTTATTTCATGGAGGCGAGGCACTCAGCCCACGCCCTCTCCCGGGTGCTCCGATACCCCTCTGGAGTGCACACCCATGACCCCAGCCAGCAGCACCGCCCTCGGGCCGGAAACCGTCCCGCAGGCCGCGTCGGAGCTCGGCCCCCCGGAGCCGAGCGCCACCCCGCTCGCCGACGCCGTCCTGCGCGTCGCCAGACGCGACATCGCGTCCTTCCACGCGCTGCCGCTCTCGCACGGCCGGTCCATCCTCAACTCCCGGACCAAGGCCGTGTACGAGGCCCTGTTCGGGCAGGCGCAGCTGGCCGCCGACGTGTCCTACAGCGGCACCATGCTCGACTCGTTCTTCCGCCCGCACGGCCCGCTGCGCGAGGCCCAGCGGCTCGCCGCCCGGACCTTCGGCGCCGACACCACGCTCTTCCTCTCGGCCGGCACCTCGACCGCCAACCGGGTCGCGCTCGCCGCCCTCACCCGCCCCGGCGGCCGGGTGCTCGCCGACCGCAGCTGCCACCAGTCCGTGCACTTCGCCCTCGGCTCGCTGACCGTCGACGTCGAGTACGCCCCCATGCGGCGCTGCTGCGACACCTGCCCGCGCACCTTCGCCGACCTGCCGGTGCTGCTCCGCAGCTTCGCCGAGGCCGCCGCCGAGGGCCGCCCCTTCGACACCGTCGTGCTCTCCGCGGTCTCCTACGACGGCGTCCGCTACGACCTGCCGACGCTGCTCGCCGAGATGTCCCGGATCCACCCGACCGTCAACGTCCTGGTCGACGAGGCGTGGGGCGCCATCCACCGCTTCCACCCGCAGCTGCGCCCGCTCACCGCCCTCGCCGCCGTCGAGCAGCTGCGGGCCGAGAACCCGTCACTGCCCATGACGGTCGCCGTCACGCACTCCGCGCACAAGTCGATGTCCGCGCTGCGGCAGGGCTCGTACCTGCACCTCGTGGGCGATCGGGAGGCGCAGGAGCGCACCGCCCAGGCGCTCTTCCAGCACCACACCACCTCGCCGAGCTTCCCGGTGCTGGCCAGCCTCGACCTCGCCCGGCTGCAGGCCGAGCACGAGGGCGAGGCCCTGCTGGAGCGGTCGCTGATGCTCGCCCGCACACTGCGGACCGAGATCGCCACCGACCCGCGGCTCTCCGCCTACCGCACCCTCGGCCCCGAGGGCCACCTCACCGACCCGGCGATGCTCGTCTCCGACGACCCCACCCGCGTCCTGGTCGACATCCGCGCCCTCGGCATCACCGCCGCCGACTTCCGCCGCATCCTGTTCGACGAGTACGCCCTGTACGTGGCCCGGGAGAGCGGCGGCGCCGTCCTCTTCCACGTCCACATCGGCGTCGACGAGGGCACCCTGCTGCGGCTGCTGGAGGCGCTGCGGGTCATCCAGCGCACCTACCGCACCACCTCCGCGGCCCTCCACGAGGACAGCGCCGACCACTTCATCATCGCCTACCCGCCCGGGATCCCCATCACCGTGCCCGGCGAGAAGCTCTGCGACGCGACCCGCGCCGAGATCCGGGCGCTGCGCGCCAGCGGCAGCGAGATCTACACCCTCTACCAGCCGCAACCCGCCGCCGCCCCGGCCCCCGAGACGGCGTCCGCCACCACCGCTGCATCGGAGTAACGCATGATCAAGCTCGACGACATCCGCAAGCACGCCGCCCGGCGCCCCGACCACGTGGCCGTGGTGGACCGCGACTTCCGCCTCACCTGGACCGAACTCGCCGAGCAGGTCGCCCGGGTGGCCACCGGCCTGGCCGACCACCTGCCCGCCGAGCGCCCCGCCCGCGCCGCCTTCATGTCCTGCAACAGCTGGGAGCTGGTGGTCGTGATGGCCGCCTGCGCGACCCTCGGCGTGCCCTGCATAGGCCTCGACTACACGACCACCCCCGAGGCCACCGCCGGCGCCCTGGAGCAGCTGCAGCCGACCGTGCTCATCAGCACCCCGCTGCGCCGCCCGCTGCTGGAGCGGTCCGGCTGGCCGGGCACGCGCGACGTCCTGAGCATCCACCTGGCCGGCCCGGAGAACGACGACTACGACACCGGCCCGGCCGCCCCCGGCGCGGTCTGCTTCCAGGCGCTCGCCGCCTACGAGCCGGCCCCGACCACCCCGGTCGAGCAGCCGTTCACCGCCTTCTCCTTCACCTCCGGCACCAGCGGCATCCCCAAGCTGGTGATCCGCAACTCCTCGTTCGAGGCGCGCCGGCTCTCCGACCTGGTGGACCAGTACTCCTTCGACGAGGACGACGTCCACATGGTCACCGTCCCGCTGTACCACTCCTCCGGCCCCGGCTGGGCCCGGATCTTCCTCTCGCTCGGCGGCTCGGTCGTGCTCAGCCCGTACGAGGACGCCGAGAAGATGGCCGAGCTGATCGTCGCCGAGGGCGTCTCCACCACCCTGATGGTGCCCCCGGTGCTCAACCGGCTCATCTCCCACCCGGCCTCCGAGCACCTGCACAAGACGTCCCGGCTGCGCTTCCTGCTCTCCGGCGGCCGCCACCTCAACCGCTGGGTCATCAACCAGACCTGGGACCGCCTCGGCCCCGTCCTGCACCTGTACTACGGCACCACCGAGACCGGCCTGAACACCATGATCGGCCCCGAGGAGCTGCACGTCGCACCGGCCCGCTCCGGCCGTCCGATGCCCGGCAGCACCATCCTCGTCCTCGACCCGGAGCACCGCCCGCTGCCGAAGGGGCAGCTCGGCCGGATCGCCATCGCCAGCTACCAGCTGATGGACAGCTACGCCTCCGCCGAGCCCGACTTCCTGATGATCGAGCACGCCGGCCGCACCCAGAAGTACCTGCTCACCGGCGACAGCGGCGTCATGGACGAGGGCGGCCGGATCGAGCTCAGCGCCCGCAACGACGGCGTCACCAAGGCCGAGGGCCGGCACCCGCTGGACGTCAACATCTTCGCCCTCGAGGACGAGCTCACCGGGCTCCCGTGCGTCCGGGAGACCGCCGTCCTCAAGGTCGACCTCCCCGACGAGGGCCCGACGTTGGTCGCGGCCTTCGCCCCCATCTCCCCCGAGCGCGAGGCGAGCGGCTCCCGTGCCGTCCTCGCCGCGTGCCTGCGCCGCGCACCGCAGCTGCCCGCGCGCGTCGTGACCGTCCCCGAGATCCCGTACAGCCCGACCGGCAAGGTGCGCACCGCGCAGCTGCTGTCGACCGTCCTCGACCTGATCGGGCAGGAGAACGCGGCCTCGGCGGCCGACCGCATGGAGCTGACGACGGCATGACCGCCGTCCTGCGTGCCGCCCCACCTCACCCCGACTCCCTGACAGGAGAACTGTGAACGACCAGAAGAAGTACGCCCGAGGGGTCCTGCTGTGCCTCGCGGCCACGCTCTCGTGGGGGGCCATGTTCCCCCTCATGGACGTGACGCTGAAGTACATCGACCCCTTCACCTTCACCTGCCTGCGCTACGGGATCGCCGGCCTGATCTTCGTGGTCGTCCTGCGCGCCCGGGAGGGCGTCGCCGGACTGCGCCTCAAGGGCGAGCGGGTCGGCCTCGCCTGGCTCTTCGGCACCGCCGGATTCGCCGGCTTCCAGTTCCTGGTCTTCTTCGGCCAGGACCTGATCGGCGAGCAGGGCGCGCTGATCGCCTCGATCATGATGGCCACCATGCCGATGATGGGCTTCCTGGTGAACTGGGTGCTGCGCAAGGTCGTGCCGCCCAAGTGGTCCTTCGCCTTCATCGGGCTGTCCTTCGTCGGCGTGATCCTCGTCGTCACCAAGGGCGACGTGGCCGCGCTCTTCAACACCCCGCAGAACTACGGCGCCGACGCCCTGCTGCTCTTCGCCGCGCTCTGCTGGGTGATCTACACCTCCGGCGCGACCTACTTCCCGAGCTGGTCGCCCATCAAGTACACGACCGTCACCACCGTGCTGGGCCTCGGCAGCGCCGTGGTCATCACCGCGGTGCTGCTCGCCACCGGCGCCGTCGCGGTGCCGACCGGCCACGCGGTCGTCACGATCCTGCCCGAACTCGCCTACATGAGCCTGATCGCCGGCTTCGGCGGCGTGCTCGCCTGGAACATCGGCAACCGCAACCTCGGCCCGCTGAACGGCGTGCTGTTCATGGACGTCGTCCCGATCACCGCCTTCACCATCTCCGCGCTGACCGGTGTGATCCCGGCCGGCATGCAGGTGGTCGGCGCGCTGTTCACCGCGTCCGCCCTCGTCCTCTACGCCGTCCGCCCACTCGGTGTCCCGGCGGGTGTCGAAGACCACTGCGAGCGCGACCGGTCC
>NZ_JBEYFP010000223.1:0-8897 GCF_040634455.1 Kitasatospora sp. NPDC007106 | reverse complement strand
GCCGCGGCGGCGTTCGCCGCGGCCTGGCCGCCCGCTGCCGCAGGCGCCGTCCGCGCCGAGACCGCGGTGGACGAGCGGCTCTACCGGCTGGCCGGGCTGGAGGGGCCCTCACCGGTGCCCGCCGGCACCGCGCGGCCCGCCGGGCCCGCCGACCGGGAGCAGCTCGTCGAGTGGAGCGCCGCCTTCCTCGCCGAGATCGGCGAGAGCAACCCGGTCGACCACGGCGCCTACGTGGACGGCAGGCTCGCCGAGGGCGGCCTGCACGTGTGGGAGGACGGCGGCCGCCCGGTCTCCTTCGCCGGCGCCAGCCCGGTGATCGCCGGGATGTCCCGGATCGGCCCGGTCTTCACCCCCGTCGCCCTGCGCGGCCGCGGCTACGCCAGCGGGGTCGTCGCCGCCGCCTCGGCGCACGCCCTGGCGGCCGGCGCCGCCGAGGTGCTGCTCTACACCGACCTCGCCAACCCGGTCAGCAACTCGATCTACCAGAAGCTCGGCTACCGGCCGGTGGCCGACCACGTGACCTTCGACTTCGCGGCCGGCTGACGGGCGGTCAGTCCCAGTCCCAGCCGATGCCGAGCAGGCCGGGCGGCAGGCCGGTCGCCACCAGGTGCACGCTGTGGTGCCCGTCCAGGGTCAGCTCCTCCGACTCGTGGGGCCGCTCGCCCGGCGCCCGGACGGCGAAGCGGTGGCAGCGGACGGGCAGCGCGGCCGGGTCGAAGGTGACCTGGAGGACGTACTGGCCGGCACCGGCGTTGAAGCCGCGGACGTACTCGCAGCTCGGCGTCGGGGTCGGCGCGTCGTCGAAGCCGTAGCCGAGCAGGTGGGTGTCGCCGGTGCGCAGCCTGCGGTCCAGCAGCAGTTCGGCGACCAGCAGGCCGTGCTCCGGGTCGCGCCGGATCCGGCCCGGCCGGCAGTTCTCCTCGGCGCGCAGCACCACCCGCCCCGGGTCCGCGCCGGGATCGCCCTGGTGGATGGCGAGGTAGCGGTCGACGCCGTCGCGGTGGGCGCGCAGCGCGTGCTGGGAGTCCCGCCGGGCCAGCCGCCGGCGGGCGTCGATCCGGATCCGCTCGACGTGCACCACCGTGTGCAGCCCGGAGTCCTGCGGGCCGGAGACCGCGGCGATCAGCCCGTCCACGGCGCTGCGCGGCCGGATCAGGGCGCGGTACGGCAGGGTGGCCGGCGCGGCCGGCCCGGCCGGGGCCCGGCGGGGGCCGAGCAGCCGGGTCAGCGAGTGCTCCGGCAGGTCGAGCACCTCCTCCAGCACCGCCACGGCCCGCAGCGACTCCGGGCGTTCGGGCCGCCGCCTGCCCTGCTGCCAGTAACTGAGGCTGGTCACGCCGACCCGGACACCGCGCCGGGCGAGGCGCTCCTGCACCCGCTGCAGGGCCAGGCCGCGCGCGGCGATGGCGGTGCGCAGGGCGAGCGGGAACGGGCCGGTGCGGAGCACGGCCGCGAGATCCGGCGGGACGGTCGGCTGCATGGCCACCTCCGGGGCTGGGGTGAATATTCACACCCCGTGCCCGCCGTGTCATCAGGTACGGACGTGGCGGGCGGGCCGCGTTCACATCCGGAGGGCGGGCGTTCACACCGCGGACGGCGCGGCCCGGCCGCGCGTTGACCGGCGCCGGACGGCGCCCGATGCTCTTCGCACCGCGTCCGGACGCGCACCCCCACACCTCTTCCTACGCCCCACCGCAGGAGGAACCCCCATGCCGTCAACTCCCGTGCCGCCGGCACCGGGACGCCTGCGCCGTGCGGTCGCCGCACTCGCGCTGGGCGTCCTGGCCCCGGCCCTCACCGCGGCCGCCGCCTCCCCGGCGCAGGCCGCCCCCGTCCGGACCCCCGTTCCCGCACCCGCAGCCCCGGCGCCCGCCGCCGGGCTGTCGGCGGCCCGCACCCTCGGCATCACCATGCAGCAACAGCAGCAGTCCAACTGGTGCTGGGCCGCGAGCGGCAACACCATCGCGACCTACTACGGCTACGGCTACAGCCAGAACCAGTTCTGCAACCTGGCCTTCGGCCGCGCCGTCGACTCCGCCTGCCCGAACGGCCAGGCCACCCTGGGCGACGTCCAGAACGCCCTGTGGCGGATCGGCATCAACCCCGGCCGCTACGTGAGCGGCACCCTCTCCTACGCCACCGTCCAGGGCGAGATCGACGCCGGGCGGCCGGTGGAGACCCGCATCCAGTGGTCCTCCGGCGGCGGCCACATGCACGTCCTCTACGGCTACGACGCCGCCGGCAGCTGGGTCTACTGGGGCGACCCCTGGCCGTCCAACCACCGCTACAACTGGGCGGACTACCGCTACTACACCGGCAACAGCAGCTTCGGCTGGACCCACTCCCTGTACCGGATCGGCGCGTGAGGAGCCAGCCATGACCGGATACCCGAGACACCTCACCGCGCTCGTCCTCGCCGGCTGCCTCGGCCTCGCCGCGGCGCCGCTCGCCGCGGCCGCGGACGCCGCCGCCCCGGCCCCGATCGCCCCGGCGGAGCTGGCCGCCGCCCGGTCCGCGGCCGCTGCCCCGGCCGCACTCGACCGGGTGGCCCTGTTCTTCGCCCGGGAGGGGCGCCCGGCCGGCGCGGCCGGACTCCCCGCGGCGGCCGAGGCGAAGGCCGCGACCGCCGCCGCACCCCGGCTGACCGGGGACGCGGTCGCCGTCTACGGCCTCAACGAGGGCTTCGTCGCGGGCGTCGCCGGCGCCCCGGTGGCCCGCGTGGAGTTCGTCGCCGGCCGGGCGGTCGCCGCGGACGGGCGGACCGCCTCGGTCTGGACGATCCGCGACAGCGGCGGCTGGCGGGTGGTGAACATCGCCTCCGGCGGCGACGAGACCGACTACCCGGCGCAGGCCGCGGCCACCGGTGGCGGCACCGCCTTCCGGGAGCCGCAGATCGACGCCTGGTACGTGCTGCGCGGCGGCCGGGTGCTGCCGCTCGACGAGGACGCCCGGCGTTCGGTCGGCGCGGGCGGCACCACCCTCGCCGAGTACCGGAAGCTGGTGCAGCAGCGGTACGGCGGCCGGCTGCCGGGCTCGTCCTACGACCGGGCGGGCGCGGGCGGCGGCTGGGCGGACACCGCCGTGGCCGCCGGGCCGGGACGGCCGTCCGGGCGCGGACCGGCGGTGGCGGCGGGCGCAGCGCTCGCGGTCACCGTGCTGACGGGGGCGGGGCTGGCCGTCCGCAGGCGCGGCGCCCGGCGGTAGCCGGCCCGAGGGTGCGTCCCCAGGGCGGCCCGACCGGTCCTCGACCGGCCGGGCCGCCCGTCGGCGTGTCCGGGTGTCCGGGTGTCCGCCGGCTCGGGTGCCCGCCGCGCCGGGTGCCGGCCGTGCGGGCGTTCCGTGTGCGTGCCGCCCTTGTCGGCGGCCGTCGTGCGGATGTTTCGGAGGAGGAGCGTCCGGTCGGCACGAGGTGTTGCCGCAGTGTTGATCCGGAGTTCGCCTCCGGAGGTGCTGAGCATGTCACCGTAGGCGGGGAGGAGTATCTGACGATCTGTCACCTGGCGGGAGGCGAGGCGATGGCGCTGCGGAGTGCACGGTTCTGGGGTGCGGTGGTGGTGGTGTCGGCCGCGCTCGCCGTCGTCGTGGGCTACCTGGCCGGCGGGCCGCGGACGGTCTGGATGGTGGCCGCGGTGGAGACGCTGCTGGTGATGGCGCACGTCGGCCGGAGGTTCCGCGCGAAGGCGCACCCCCGGCCGACCGGCGAAGGGCCCGGCGCGGCGCACTGCGAGCGCTGCCGCCGGGCCCAGGAGCGTCTGGAGCTGCGGCCGTCCTCAGCCGGCCGCGCTGTACGCGACCAGTGAGACGCCGACGTACTGGACGATGAACGCGCCGAGGGTGAAGGCGTGGAAGACCTCGTGGAAGCCGAACCAGCGGGGTGAGGGGTTCGGCCGCTTCAGGCCGTAGACCACGCCGCCGAGGCTGTAGAGGCCGCCGCCGACGATCATCAGGGTGAGCACCGCGGCGCCGCCGGTGTGCAGGAAGTCCGGCAGGAAGAAGGCCGCGGCCCAGCCGAGCGCCAGGTAGACCGGGGTGTAGAGCCAGCGCGGCGCGCCGACCCAGAACACCCGGAAGGCGATGCCGAGCAGCGCTCCACCCCACACCGCCCAGAGCAGCAGCTGCTGCCGGGCGCCGTCCAGCAGCAGGATGGTGAACGGGGTGTAGGTGCCCGCGATGATCAGGAAGATGTTGGCGTGGTCGAGCCGGCGCAGGATCGCCTCGCCGCGCGGGCCCCAGGTGAAGCGGTGGTAGACCGCGCTCACCCCGAACAGCATCCAGGCGGTCACCGAGTAGATCGCGCACGCCGCCGTGGCGGCCGTCGAGTCGGCCAGGCAGATCAGGACGATCCCGGCCGCCACCGAGGCGGGGAACATGCCGGCGTGGAGCCAGCCGCGCCACTTGGGCTTCAGGGCTTCGCCGGCGGCGGCGAGGTCCACAGTGAGGTCCGCAGCAGTCATGCGCAGCATCTTACGGAACCGTAGGTTACTGCCAAGTAGTCAGTGGCGATCATCACTTTTGGACATTCTGGAGTGTTATCCACGTCTCAGTGCCGGTCCCGGTGCGGCCGAATCCGACCCCCGGTGCCCATTCTCTTGGACATTTCGTAGTAAGGATGTCGGAACGTACTACGAAGTGCACCAAACCGGGGTGGTGTCCGGGGCTACCGTGTAACCACCCTCAAACCCCCGCGATGCCGTCTCCTGGCCGAGATGGTGTGAAACGGAGCGAACGTGTCGCCTCTGAAGTCTGCGCTCGCCGAGTCCGCGCCCACCCGCCACCAGCAGCTGCTGGACTGGGTCGCCGAGATCGCCGAGCTGACCCAGCCCGCCCGCATCGAATGGTGCGACGGATCGGAGGAGGAGTACCACCGCCTCGCCGAGCTGCTGGTCGCCCAGGGCACCTTCAAGAAGCTCGACGACGAGAAGCGTCCCAACTCCTTCTACGCCGCCTCCGACCCGACCGACGTCGCCCGCGTCGAGGACCGCACGTACATCTGCTCCGAGAAGGAGCAGGACGCCGGTCCGACCAACAACTGGAAGGCCCCCGCCGAGATGCGGGAGGTCTTCGCGGGCGAGAACGGCCTCTTCCGCGGCTCGATGAAGGGCCGCACGATGTACGTCGTGCCCTTCTCCATGGGCCCGGTCGGCTCCCCGCTGGCCGCGTACGGCGTCGAGATCACCGACTCCGCCTACGTCGCCGTCTCCATGCGCGTGATGACCCGCATGGGCAAGGCCGTGATCGACCAGCTCGGCGAGGACGGCGAGTTCGTCAAGGCCGTGCACACCGTCGGCGCCCCGCTCGCCGAGGGCGAGGCCGACGTGGCCTGGCCGTGCAACTCCACCAAGTACATCTCGCACTTCCCGGAGACCCGCGAGATCTGGTCCTTCGGCTCCGGCTACGGCGGCAACGCCCTGCTCGGCAAGAAGTGCTACGCGCTGCGCATCGCCTCCACCATGGCCCGCGACGAGGGCTGGCTGGCCGAGCACATGCTCGTCCTGAAGCTCACCCCGCCGGCCGGCCCCACGGGCAAGGCGGAGCCGAAGTACATCGCGGCGGCCTTCCCGTCCGCCTGCGGCAAGACCAACCTCGCCATGCTCCAGCCCACCATCCCGGGCTGGAAGGTCGAGACGATCGGCGACGACATCGCCTGGATGCGCTTCGGCGCCGACGGCCGCCTCTACGCCATCAACCCCGAGGCCGGCTTCTTCGGCGTCGCCCCCGGCACCGGCGTGGACACCAACGCCAACGCCATCGACACCCTCTGGGGCAACACCGTCTTCACCAACGTCGCGCTCACCGACGACGGCGACGTGTGGTGGGAGGGCCTCACCGAGCAGCCCCCGGCGCACCTGACCGACTGGCGCGGCAACGACTGGACCCCGGAGTCCGGCACCCCCGCCGCCCACCCGAACGCCCGGTTCGCCGTCCCGGCCGCGCAGTGCCCGACGATCGCCCCCGAGTGGGAGGACCAGGCCGGCGTCCCGATCTCGGCCATCCTCTTCGGCGGCCGCCGCGCCACCGCCGTCCCGCTGGTCACCGAGTCCTTCGACTGGCAGCACGGCGTCTTCCTCGGCGCCAACATCGCCTCCGAGAAGACCGCCGCTCAGGAGGGCACCGTCGGCGAGCTGCGCCGCGACCCGTTCGCGATGCTGCCGTTCTGCGGCTACAACATGGGTGACTACTTCGCCCACTGGCTGAAGATCGGCGCCGAGGCCGACGCCTCGAAGCTCCCGAAGATCTACTACGTCAACTGGTTCCGCAAGAACAGCGACGGCAAGTTCATCTGGCCGGGCTTCGGCGAGAACAGCCGCGTGCTCAAGTGGATCGTGGAGCGCCTGGAGGGCACCGGCAAGGGCGTCGAGACCGCGATCGGCGTGCTGCCCGAGGTCGAGGGCTTCGACCTCACCGGCCTCGACATCCCGCAGTCCGACCTCGACCTGCTGTTCTCCGTGGACGCCGACATCTGGCGCCAGGAGGCCGCGCTGGTCCCGTCCCACCTGGAGATGTTCGGCGAGCACACGCCGAGCGAGCTCTGGGACGAGTACCGCGCGCTGGTGAAGCGCCTGGGCTGACGCCCGGGTTTGAGGGAGCGCCGCCCCTCCTCCTCACCGGGGGGCGGCGCTGCTCGAACGCTTCGCTCTGACGGGCAGGGCACAAGGGGCGCGGGGAACCGCGCAACACGGGATCGGTACACCTCTCGGGTGCGGGCACTTGTGCTCGGCCCGTCCCTCGAGGTGGTCCGATCCCTCGTTGCGCGGTTCCCCGCGCCCCTGTGGTTCGCCCCGGGCTACGGCTGGGCGTAGCCGCTCAGGAACTCGCCGATGCGGGTGACGGCGTCGGCGATGTCCTCCGGGCGGGGCAGGGTGACCAGCCGGAAGTGGTCCGGGTCGGGCCAGTTGAAGCCGGTGCCCTGGACGACCAGGATGCGCTGGGACCGCAGCAGGTCCAGCACCATCTGCGCGTCGTCCTTGATCTTGTACACCTGCGGGTCCAGCCGCGGGAACGCGTACAGCGCGCCCTTCGGCTTCACGCAGCTGATGCCCGGGATCTCGTTCAGCAGCCGGTACGCGGTGTCCCGGGACTCCAGCAGCCGGCCGCCCGGCAGCACCAGGTCCTTGATCGACTGTCGGCCGCCGAGCGCCGCGGCCACCGCGTGCTGCGCCGGCATGTTGGCGCACAGCCGCATCGAGGCGAGCACGGTGAGCCCCTCGATGTAGCTGGCGGCCCGGTGCCGGTCGCCGGAGAGCACCATCCAGCCGGAGCGGAAGCCCGCGACCCGGTAGGACTTGGACATGCCGTTGAAGGTGACGCAGAAGAGGTCCGGCGCGAGCGTGGCCAGCGGCACGTGCTCGGCGTCGTCGTAGAGGATCTTGTCGTAGATCTCGTCCGCGTAGACCACCAGCCTGTTCCGGCGGGCGATCTCGATGATCCCCTCCAGCACCTCGCGCGGGTAGACCGCACCGGTGGGGTTGTTCGGGTTGATCACCACGATGGCCCGCGTCCGGTCGGTGACCTTGGCCTCGATGTCGGCGAGGTCCGGGTACCACTCGGACTGCTCGTCGCAGCGGTAGTGCACGGCGGTGCCGCCGGCCAGCGAGACGGACGCCGTCCACAGCGGGTAGTCCGGGGCGGGGACGAGCACCTCGTCGCCGTCGTCGAGCAGCGCGGTCATCGCCAGCTGGATCAGCTCGGAGACGCCGTTGCCGAGGAAGACGTCCTCGACCGAGAGGCCGTGCAGGCCGCGCTCCTCGTAGTGCATCACGACGGCCCGGCGGGCGGAGAGCAGGCCCTTGGAGTCGCCGTAGCCGTGCGCGGAGGAGAGGTTCTTCAGGATGTCCTGCAGGATCTCCGGCGGCGCCTCGAAGCCGAAGGCGGCGGGATTGCCGGTGTTCAGCTTGAGGATGCGATGGCCCTGGTCCTCCAGCCGCATCGCCTCGTCGAGCACCGGGCCACGGATGTCGTAGCAGACATTGGCGAGCTTGCTGGACTGGATGACCTGCATGCCTGCCTACTTTACGGCGCCGTTACGGGGATCATCACGTGTTCCACGCCACAGACCGCACCGGCTGCGCGAGGATCGCGCCAGGATCGGGAGGACCGACGAGGGGGCGGGATGATCGGGCCATGGGCCGGTGCGCTGCTCGGGCTGGCCGCCGCGCCGCTGCTGCGCGCCGTCGCGGTGCGCCACGCGGTGCCGTACGGGGAGCCGTTGCGGCAGTGCTGTCCGGCGGGCAGGTGGGGGAGGTGGCCGACCGGCCGCTGTGCGGGCTGCGGCGAGGCGGCGGCCGGGCCGCGGCCGGGCGCGGTGGAGGCGGTGGCGGTCGCCGTCGGGGCCGCGCTGGGCACGGCTGCGGACGCCGGCAGCGCCCCGCTGTTCTGCTGGGTGGGCCTGTTCGGGGTGGTGCTCGGCTTCGTCGACGCGGCGGTGCTGCGGCTGCCGGACGCACTGACCCTGCCGCTGTTCGCCGGGACGGCGGTGCTGCTGCCGCTCGCCGACCACCGGCCGGCGGTGCTGCTGCGCTGCCTGCTGGCGGCCGCCGCGCTCGGCCTGCTGTACGGCGGGCTCGCCCTGCTGCTGCCGATCGGCCTCGGCGACGCCAAGCTGGCGCCGAGCCTCGGCGCGGTGCTCGGCCTGTACGGCTGGGGCGCGGTGGCCGGCGGGGTCTTCGCCGCCTTCCTGCTCGGCGGGGTCTGGGGGGCCGTCCTGCTGCTGACCCGGCGGGCCGGCCGCGGGGACGCCCTGCCGTTCGGGCCGCCGCTGCTGGCCGGGGCCCTGCTCGCGGTGCTGGCCGCGGCCTGACGGCCCGTCCGCGTCCGGCGCGCCGGGCCGGGCCCGGACATGGGCGGAGCCCGCCGTACCCCAGCAGTACGGCGGGCTCCTGAGCGACGCGCCGGCCCCC